>NZ_CM001837.1:2416099-2655767 GCF_000355805.1 Dokdonia sp. PRO95 | reverse complement strand
TTATCAAAATAGCCCCTTTTAGGCCTAAATAAGAATCGCTATGACCTTCATCCCCTACTGAGTCAGCATACATTTTAACTTTCCTAATATAATCACTTGCTTGATCTAAACTGTCAATCTCAAAATACGTCTTTGCAATTGAATATCTAGTTGATGCTAGCACATCACTATTGTAAGAATCATCATTATATGGGTGTATTTTTTTTACTTCTCCAGTAACATAAATTGACTCTACCTCTTTTAAATTTTTCAATCCAGTGGATACATTACCATAACAAACTTGTAAAATACCAATTAAATTTTTCAAGACCCACTTATTGGATATATTCTGAGTTTTTTCAGAAAATTCATACGCTTCTTCTGCTACTGATAGAGCCTCTTTAATTCGCTCATCATAATAAAGAGCAATAGCTTTTTGCAACAAAGCTGCCTCATAATTATCATCTAACTCATTAGCTCTTGTAAACTCAAGTATATAATCTAGTATATCATAATCACTGCCTCTAGCATTGTCTAATGTCAAATAAAACTTTGCCACATCAGATTTATTTTCATCTTTTGTAGCTCTTTTTATAAGTTCCTTTCCTTTTAATTCAAGTACTAACGAATCAAGTGAAGAATTATTTAAATTGGAAAGTGCATAAAATTCAGTTCTTAATACAGGGTAACTTTTTACAGCTATAGAATCAGGTACAGCAATATCTGATAGAAATGGAAGCTCTTGTGCACTTAAAGAGAAAAAAGAGCACATAAAGATTACTATAAATAAAGGGGACTTTGTAATCATTAACGAAACGATTGGGAGCACTATTTCTAAGAAAAATCTTACTCCTCTATATATTAAAATGGTTTTAGGCTTATTTAAGAGGGCTGCAAGTTAAAGTTTATATCCCTATTATTAAATCTCATAACTACTAAATTCCTCAATTTTATGATAGGCACCCTTAAAAAACGAAGAATTAAAGGGAAGATTTATAAATATGGGAAAAATCATAAATTTAAAGGGAAAATTTATGAATGTTCCTACACAAATATTGATATCCTCCTAAGTATAGCTGACTTTTACACTCTCAATCAAGAATAGTGTTTGCTATTCAAACAGCTATTAGTTCATCAATCAAAAAACGAACTTACTTCATTAATGTGTTTAATCAAACACTCATTAATGTATCACAAGCAAGAAAGATTAAAATCGGTGTTTAACAACTAGTTTAAAATTTACATTTTAGGGGTTTGCACTTTAACTAGTAATTAGGAAGAATGTATTAATACTCTCTTCAAACCTATATATAGGTTGACATCGATTTTTATTTCCACCCCACTTCCTCATCATTACAACTTTCTGGTTTTCTATTATTTTATCTCAATTACAAAACACTCTACTTCTCAAAGGTAGAATTAAGTATATATCCTAGAAGAGCAACAAAACGTCGTTAAAGAGCTCAAAAGTTATCCATTTCAAAATAAAAATCTTAAAACTTTAAGATTTTCTTATCTTCGCAACACCCTTAAATACCCAGCTAATGCAGATGATTTATAATTTATCTGAAATTGAGCATATTGCGAAAACGATAATCTCTTCTTCAAAAAGTAATATCCTTCTCTTCTATGGAGATATGGGAGCAGGAAAGACTACACTTATAAAATCACTGGCACAAGAACTGGGCGTACAAGAGACTGCAAGTAGCCCCACATTTTCAATTGTTAACGAATATAAATCTAACGATGATAAAGTGATATACCATTTTGACTTTTACAGGTTAGAGCAAGAGGAAGAGGCGTTAGATCTTGGTTTTGAAGAATATTTACATCAAGGAGATTGGGTTTTTATTGAATGGCCAGACAAAATAAAATCTTTTTTGCCGCTAAACGCACAAAAGATTACGATTAATGAAATAAGTGAAGTTCAAAGACAGCTAACCCTACATTAGAAATGTTAAAAAAAAGTTAAAAGAATAAATTCAATTTGTAAGAAATTTCTTGTTAACCCTTATTTTAACAAAGTTAAAAAACAAAGGTTAAAACCTTTAAACGAAAATTTAGAATTTAATAGATAACCCCTTAAACCGTACATATATAATACTGGGTGCCTTTTTTTTGAAAATGGGCGCGAATATACATAAAAAATTAATTGGCAATAATTTAAGAGTTTTAGATGATGTTTGCAGCAACAAATCATTACTCAAAACACTCTAAATTATGAAAATTAAAGCTTTATTTTTAGCACTAGTGATCGCTGGTGCAACAGCATTATCGTACACAGTTCACACTCAAGATGCAGAACAAGCAATCAGAAAAGACAGATTTACACAAATACCACCTGCAGGCTAAAAGAAAATCTTTAGCTATTGGTACTTTTATAGGGTTGTTTATAATATCAACTCCTATAATTTTTTATTCTTATCAAGGATTCCCAGACGAAAAGTATTGGGAATCCTTTTTGGGTTTATATGAAAGTAAATACTATAAGAGTGTTCAAATTATGGCTTGGTTTCTCTTTAGTAAACTAATCCCATTACTTCTACTTTTAGTTTGGTTTATCACCTGCAAACACTGGTGGTATTATGCTATATTAATACCCATATCAATGTATGTATTTCAAATCTTCAATCTTCTTAATGACGATTTGTACATAATGGATTCAAGTGAATTGATAATAATTATTCCATTAATCGCCGTTGTTGCTGCTATATCCTACACCATAAGAACTAAAATCTTCGACCGTTTATACGGAGTAGATCTAGATCAAGAATTAAAACGTGTTCGCTGGAACGGGAAAATTGTAAAAATCCCCGCAGATTCTCCACTTAATTTACCAGAGGTAGATGATGATGAAATAGATGACGAGCTAGAGGATTAATCAATAATTCCAGAGCTTTGTTTGCAAAGGCAATTACATACTTCTATAGTACATTTTCATTCTACTAGGGCGCGCCCCTACCCTTCATTCATTTCATTCTTGAAGTTTAGTGACCGGGCTATACGTTTATAAGCTTCGTGATGCTCCGCTAGCGCTTCACAACACTGCAGGGTAACCACTGCTATCCCTCACGCAAACAACTAAACGGTATCAATGCATTATAAATTGCTAAAGCTTATCTAAACACTAAGATTGCTTAACAGATTACTAATTATCTAGCATAAAGATCAATACAGAAAAAGACCCTCAGTAACACACTGTGGGCTTTTCTACATCTAGATGACAATTGATTATCGCCACAATATAAAGCAACAATTTACGATTCTTTGTGCTCCTAGCTCCTCTACTTCTGTTAACCATACTCGAGAACAGTAGTTTCTTAACAATAGCTGCGAAGAGCAATCTGCTAGAATAGAGATATTATCTATAAAACAAAGTAAGTGCTAGGCAAAACGGTTTGAAAAAAACTTGACTAGTCAGGATGGATTACAGCATAAGCTTAAAAAAAAGCCCGTCTTCCTCACTTGTCATGTGATTAAGGATAATTTGAGACGACACCACTAAAAAGCCCAAATGAAGCGCTAGAATGAATCCAGCGATGCATATACAAATACAATCAACAATGAACTCACTTAAAAATAAATAAGACAGTGACTAAACAGCAAGACAATCAACATCTCAAAGTTAGTTTATCATCGAGTACATATTTTGAGGAGTTCTGATTTACACTAAATATACTTTTTAGATATACATGATTCAATTCCATAAATACACCAATTTAGATTAATCCAACATTCCGTAAATAGAATTGAGCCGAATCACTATAGTCACTTTAAATGAGGTTAAAGCAAAAAAAACCACATTCTAAAAAAGAATGTGGTTCTACAGTGATGTGAGCCCTGAAGGATTCGAACCTTCGACCGCCTCCTTAGAAGGGAGGTGCTCTATCCAGCTGAGCTAAGAGCCCTAATCAACAATAAGTCGGGGTAGCAAGATTCGAACTTGCGACCTCCTCGTCCCAAACGAGGCGCGATAACCGGGCTACGCTATACCCCGAAATATACACTGAGTGTATAAATCTTTAAATAACAAAACAGATGGTTATTCATCTGTTTTGTTATGACTTGCGGAGAGACAGGGATTCGAACCCTGGGTAAGTGTTTCCACCTACGACGATTTAGCAAACCGCTCCTTTCGGCCACTCAGGCACCTCTCCTTTAATAAAATAATGAACTTGCTTGTTGTAAGCGGATGCAAATTTACATCAACAAAGAGAAGAAAACAAGAATAATTTCAACTTTAATTTAAAAATAATTCAAGATCATCCGTCATGACGTTCTATTGAATTAAAAATCAGATAGTCACCTTAAAATTTATCATTTGAAATATTTTAAAAAAAAATTACATTTTCGCGAAAGCGTTGCACTTCCCCTACCTCTTTAAAGCAAAATAACCAGTAAACGTCGCGTTTGAAAGCGTATTTGCCTTATACCAAAAACCACCATTGAAGAGCATTTTACCTCGATAGCTCCCATCCCAACCCTGCTCGTAAGGTGTGATAGTCTTTAGAAGTTTCCCAAATCGATCATAAATTTCTATGCTCGTAACGGTCTCACCATTTACCACAGCTCCCCTCACTTGCCAAGTATCATTTATACCATCTCCATTAGGTGTAAAATATTTTGGAAAACCAGGATCAGGTTTTATACGCCTATTGTCATTTCCACAACCATTGCGGTCTCTTACATAGACTTGAATATCTGTCGCATCAATATTTGTAAGCAATGCGCTAGATTGATAAGGACCATTCTCACTTGTACTTGAATACTCAAAATCACCATCCTCGACTAGTTCTACGAGAACACTCACTGTGTTTCCTTGATTTGAAATCACTAAATTCTCAATAATAGGAGGATCAATTATAGAAACCTCAAAAGAATGTGTAGCCGTACAAATAATAGTTCCTGACTCAATCATACTCTCTGTACTCACTGCTACCATATAAACCCCAGATTCATTTATGCTCACTTGAGACTCTGAAGAGATAGTCGTCATTTCGCCATCGTTTACAGAACTCCACACTATACGCTCATACGGATCTCGATATTCTAAACGCAAAGGGGCATTATCTCTGCAAATTTGATAATTTTCATCTAACGTAATTACAGGATTTAAATCCACCATTTCCCCTGTAATACCATCTGTATAAGGACCACACCCGAAGGTTGTCGTAAAACTTGTTTGCGTGCAATTTTGCGCCTCACCAGCCGCATTAAAAGGAGTTATGGTTACATAGTATGTAGTTCCCTCAAGAAAGTCTAAAACAGCTGTAGAGGTAGCCAGACCAATATCTGTATTTGCTAGTACATCTGATCCTCCTGGGATTGTACCTATTCTTATAAGATAACCCTCTACATTAGTCACTGCCGGCCACTCGAGTATGGGCGTTAGCGCAACCTCAGTAGCGCCGTCTACAGGTGTCATAAGCTGCGTACAATCTGGCACCTCTGTGGTAATAGTTTCTGTTGTAAAAGAGCTCTCCACACAACCTATAGTTTGCCCATTTTCATTATAAGGAATTATAGTAACGTAATATGTAGTTCCAGCCTCAAAAACTCCTGCGTTATTATAGATCAACACATTCCCTAAGTTTTGACCATTTACTACATCTACAGAGCCCGGAGAAGTACCAATGTTTATAATATAACCCGTAGCCCTAGCCGCATAAGCCCAAGATATGGTCGTATTTAAAGATACGCCTGTTGCCCCATCTACCGGGAAGCTAGCTTGCGTACATGACGGGATAATCGTGACATCTTCTGTAGTAAAGGATTGGCTATTACACGACTGCGAGTCACTTACAAAAAAAGCTCGTACAGTAAGATGAATAACCGTACTTTCAGGCAATCCTTGCGGTGGGTTAAAACTAGCAGTGAGACCTACGCTAAAGTTATTAAGAATATCTGTTCCTCCCGCCGTGGTACCTAGGTCTACAAAATAACTTACAGCTCCTGGTACTGGCTCAAAACTTATGGCTGAGATTACAGATACATTATTCTCTCCTTCGGCAGGAGAAATAAGTAGTGCACAATTACTATCTTGAATGGCCGCTTTCGCGAAAATATGAACAACACAAAATAATGCTATTAAATAGCACCTAAGCAACCCTTGTCTACCGCTTATATTCATTCCGCAAAGTTTTCAAAATCAAGTCCCCTCAAATATATTGACAAGGCATTTAAAAATAATGTAGAAAAAAGCATGTAAATAGTTGAATCACCTTAATGACTCAAAACAAAAACGACCTCTAAAACAAAGAAGTTTGCGACTCATCATCATCATCGCTACTTTTTTCGGTTTCTGCTTTTTTAATAGGTTGGGTAGAACTGTCTTCTTGAGCGTCTTCATCTTCACCTATCACTTCATTATTTTCTTTTTCCTCTTCGATATTTTCTTCATAGGGTAAGGATTCCATCCAGTTCAAACCTTTGAGTTTTTCTGTATAAAAGGTATTACCTAGCGCGCTTATTCCTTTTACAGCTATAAAGTCCTCCATGGATACTATTTCATTTTCCTTGGCGTCTTTACCTCGTTGCTTGTAAAATATCATTTCGGCCACTGGTCTCCAGTCGGTAGACACAAGTTCTAGAACGCTATTTTCATGATCAGATATAAAAGTTTCTTCTTTATCTGGAGAATCTATAAGGAATCGCTTACCGTAGTAGCGATCCTTATTACCGTCCCAATAAATAGCCGTAATAGGTTTTTGAGGATTCCACTTTTCTAATACAATCATATCTTCATCAAAATGATGTGTAACCTCTGGAATTATAGTGCGTACATTCCCATGCTGATTAATGATAAGAAGACGATCATCTGGACGAAACTCACCCAGCAAATCTCCACGGTCGTCTAGGTTAAGACGTTGTACAGTATTATCAAACCATATTTTACGAGGCTTAAGAGTGGACAATCCTTTTTCCTTGAGCTCAACAGATTTTACCGCATTTTTGGAAACGATGTTACCCTTAGACGATCTACCTTTTATAAGTACATCTGCGAAGTCTATCTCTAAACGTAATTTCTTTACTGACGCAACAGCTCTTAAGTAAACTGTCACAAGCTCTGCCTCACCATTAGGATTTGCACTAAAATATAGTACCTGGGCTGTTTTTTGATCACCAGCTAACTTATACTCATTATTACGTGTTACTGAAGTAACATTAAATCTCTTTACATACGTAGGTAATCCATTACCCGCTCTATAGATCATATTATAGGTAGTACGCTTATCTTTTTTCTTAAATATAGCGACGTGCAAAATATCTTTACCTATAAAAGTCTTAGACTCTACCTTAACCACCATCATAGATCCAGACTTTGTAAATACAATAATATCATCTATGTCTGAGCAGTCTGCAACATACTCGTCTCTTTTAAGAGAAGTACCTACAAAGCCCTCTGCTCTGTTTACATAAAGTTTAGTATTTCTGAGCACAACTTTTGCTGCCTGAATATCATCAAATATTTTAATCTCAGTTTTACGTTCTTTTCCTTCTCCGTAATCTTTTTTGAGACGCGTAAAGTAGTCTATCGCATACTGTGTGAGATTATCTAGATGATGTTTTACTTGGGCTATTTGATCCTCAAGTGCATCTATCTTCTGCTGTGCTTTATCTATATCAAACTTAGAAATACGTTTAATTCTTATCTCGGTAAGACGTGTAATATCCTCTACAGTTACAGCGCGCTTTAAGTGACCTATGTGAGGTTTTAAACCTTCATCTATAGCTTTAATTACGCCATCCCAAGTCTCTTGCTCTTCAATATCACGATAAATTCTATTCTCAATAAATATACGTTCTAGTGAAGCATAATGCCATTGGTTTTCAAATTCTCCAAGCTGGATTTCCAACTCAGACTTAAGGAGTGCTTTTGTACGATCTGTAGACCTACGCAACATTTCTGACACTCCCACAAAAAGTGGCTTGTTATCTTCAATAACACAACCTAGTGGTGATATAGATGTCTCACAATTTGTAAATGCATACAATGCATCTATGGTTTTATCTGGAGAAATACCACTAGGCAAATGTACAAGTATCTCAACATTTGCAGAGGTATTATCTTCTATCTTTTTTATCTTGATTTTACCCTTATCATTTGCTTTAAGGATAGAATCTATGAGCGATGTAGTAGTTTGTCCAAAAGGCAGCTCAGTAATTACTAGCGTGTTTTTATCCTGCTGGCTCATACGAGCACGACAGCGTATTTTCCCGCCTCTTAAACCATCTTTATAATCTGTAAAATCTGCAATACCAGCGGTAGGAAAATCTGGATAAATAGTAAATCGCTTTTCTTTGAGATGTTTTATAGAAGCATCTATAAGCTCTATAAAGTTATGAGGCATTACCTTAGTACTTAACCCTACAGCAATTCCCTCTGCTCCTTGAGCAAGTAATAGAGGAAACATTACCGGTAAGTTTATAGGCTCTTTTTTACGACCATCATAAGAGGCCTGCCAGTCTGTAATCTTTGGATTATAAACAACGTCTAGTGCAAATTTTGAGAGGCGTGCCTCAATATATCTAGATGCCGCCGCGCGGTCTCCGGTTAAAATATTACCCCAGTTACCCTGTGTATCAATAAGTAGGTCTTTCTGACCTATTTGTACCATTGCATCACCTATACTCGCATCACCGTGAGGGTGATACTGCATTGTGTGACCTACTACATTTGCTACTTTATTATAACGGCCATCATCTAGCTCCTTAAGTGCGTGCATAATACGTCGCTGCACAGGCTTAAAGCCATCCTCTATTGCAGGTACAGCACGCTCAAGTATTACATAAGATGCATAGTCTAAAAACCAATCTTCAAACATCCCAGAGACACGAGTAATGGTCTCTCCACCACCATCTACTACTTCTGCTGGAAGTGCTTCTGGGTTTAATTCTTCGTCTTCGTTATGGTCGTTTATTTCTTCGCTCATTAATTTTTAAATCACTAGTTACTCATCCACATTGGACGTACTTCAATTTTCACAATACCTTCATTAGTAATTCTAGTTATTTCAACTTTAGAATTAGTTTCCGCATTTTCAAAATATCCCTTAAAAACATGAATAAGTGTATCATTCGAAGGTTTTACAACCGCTAGTATTTTCATCTTTTCCAAGGACCCCATTTCATCTCTTACGTTTTCATAATATTGTCGTCCTTCAGGACTTTTAATATATTCCTTGTAAGAATCAGAGATATCAAAATCGTTTATTTCCGTGTCTGAAATCTTAGTATTTATAATTTCCTTTGCAATACGCTTTTCACCTATTGTATTCACTCCAACTAACGACCCTACGGTCGTACATCCATATAATAGTATACTTAGACTAACCAAAACTGCAATTTTCTTAACCATAACTTGTTTGTTTTAATGTTCTTTCTATAACTATAGACGCTTAAAAACTTATAATGGTTGCCTCAATCATTTTTTTTACGCTTTCGCGAAAGCGTTATTCTTTTACTCCTCTACTACTCTATCTAGTTCTACCTTGAGATTCTCAATAATGAACTTCTGTCTATCTGGGGTGTTTTTACCCATATAGAAAGAGAGAAGATCTTCTATCATAAGTGCTTTGTCAAGCATTACTGGTGCTAGCCTAATATCTTCTCCTATAAAAAACTGAAACTCATCTGGCGATATCTCACCAAGTCCCTTAAATCGTGTAATCTCTGGCTTTGCGCCTAGCTTTGCCATCGCATCTGCCTTTTCTTGATCACTGTAGCAGTATATCGTTTCTTTCTTATTACGTACTCTAAAAAGTGGCGTCTCTAGTATATACAGATGTCCTTCTTTAATTACTTCAGGAAAAAACTGAAGAAAAAATGTAATTAGCAACAGGCGTATGTGCATACCGTCTACATCGGCATCAGTAGCGATTACAATATTGTTATAGCGCAAATCTTCAATAGACTCTTCTATATTAAGTGCTGCTTGTAATAGGTTGAACTCCTCGTTTTCGTATACAATCTTTTTAGAAAGACCGTAACTATTAAGAGGCTTACCCTTAAGACTAAATACCGCTTGTGTGTTTACATCTCGTGACTTTGTTATAGATCCAGATGCAGAGTCTCCCTCTGTGATAAACAGTGTAGTCTCTAGGTTTCGGGCTTTCTTACTATCTGTAAGGTGTATACGGCAATCTCTTAATTTCTTGTTGTGTAAACTCGCTTTTTTTGCTCTCTCCTTTGCAAGTTTTCTTATTCCAGAGAGGTCTTTACGCTCACGCTCTGCTTGTAAAATCTTGCGTTGCAAAGCATCTGCCACTGGCGGATTTTTGTGTAAGAAATTATCAAGGGCGGTTTTTAAAAAATCATTTATGTAGGTTCTTACCGTAGGTAAGTCTCCTCCCATATCTGTAGAACCTAGTTTGGTCTTTGTCTGCGATTCAAAAACCGGTTCCATTACTTTGATGCTTATAGCGGAAACAATGGACTTTCTAATATCTGAAGCTTCATAGTTTTTACCATAAAACTCTCGTATAGTACGCACGATACTCTCTCTAAATGCAGCTTGGTGTGTACCTCCTTGAGTGGTATGCTGCCCGTTTACAAAAGAGTGATACTCTTCTGAGTACTGCGTTTTACTGTGTGTTATAGCAACCTCAATATCCTCACCCTTAAGATGAATAATATCATATAGTCTATCACCCTCTGCTATAGACTCAGATAGTAAATCTTTTAATCCATTTTCAGAAAAGAACTTCTCACCATTAAAAACAATGGTCAGACCCGGATTAAGGTATACATAGTTCTTTATAAGGCGCTCTACATACTCAGAGCGAAACTTAAAGTTCTTAAATATCTCACTATCTGGCACAAAAGAAACCTTAGTCCCGCGCCTACGCGAGGTCTCATCTAGTAAATCTTGATTTGTGAGCTCTCCACGCTCAAACTCTGCACTTGCAGACTTCCCATCTCTTGTAGACTCTACTCTAAAATAGTTAGAAAGTGCATTTACCGCCTTTGTACCTACACCGTTAAGTCCTACAGATTTCTTAAATGCACGCGAGTCATACTTACCACCCGTGTTCATTTTTGAAACCACATCGACCACTTTTCCTAGCGGAATCCCACGGCCGTAATCGCGTACAATTACTTTTTCGCCTTGTATAGAAATCTCAATGGTCTTACCCGCACCCATTACAAATTCATCGATACAGTTATCCAGCACCTCTTTTACAAGGATATAGATACCATCATCTGCACTTGAGCCGTCGCCTAGTTTACCTATATACATCCCGGGACGCATACGGATATGCTCCTTCCAGTCGAGGGAGCGTATATTATCTTCGTTGTATTGTGTTTCTTGAGCCATAAAATGTCGTGGAGTCGCTAATATAAGGACTTGCGATGGGTTAGAGAACCTCAAAATAGAGAAATAATTAACAATTTTAAAATTGGCTTTGTTGATTACCTAATTCTTTAAGCTTTCGCGAAAATTTGATTGAATTATTTCCTCTTATTTTCTTTAAATATCATTCAATTTGTACCTTTCTCTCCTTACAAATTTAAATTTAATGGCAGTACTAAATGGATTAAATCGCAGATTATTATTAATTGCCTTTGTTGGCGGCGCTATAACTATATTACTCATTTATAGAGACCAAAAAACAGCATCACCTCATATCAAAACTGCCGAAGATTTATTGAAAACAGTAATGAAAGTCAGTGGCGAAAAAGAACGTTACAACAACATAAAAAGCATAAGTTTTAAAAAATCTTTTCATCTATACCAAGAAGACGGAACGGTAGAAATAGATCGTGCCGAGTTACATGATTATGACTTTAGCGATGATACTCGTCGCAGCATAAGTTGGTTTTCGGGTGAGAGAAAGTATGAAATCATACAGAGAGGAACAGACTTATACCAGACTATAAATGATATCCCAGACACTACTATTACCAAAATTGCACTACAAAATAAATTGAATGCAGCAACCTTCGTTTTAGGATTGCCTTATACCTTAGACAGTGATAGTTCGACAAAAGTATACAATGGCTTACAAGATTTTGAAGGCGCAAAAGCACATGAACTGGTCGTTACATTTACAGGCAGCAAGGATGTCTGGAGCCTTTATTACGAGCCAACAACGTTTACATGGCTCGGTTACTGGGTGCAAACTTCAGATCATTATAGCCTCGTCATTAATAATGAAATGACTGAGGTTGATGGATTCCAGTTTTCGCGAAAGCGTACTAGTTACCGCACAGATTCTTTAAAAGTGAGACAATATCTAAGAGCAGATTACGACTACTCTAATTATGAAATAAAGTAACCTAAGACTGTACTTTTGCATCGATAACCTCGATAGCAGACTGTACCGTTTCCATTTTTTCTATCTCATCGTCCTCTATGGTAATATCAAAGTGATCTTCTACGTCAAGCACGATATCTACAAGGTTTGCAGAGTTTACATTAAGCTCTTGAGTTAAGTGACTTGTGGGTTTTATATCATCTACAGACACGTCTTCTGGTAAGTAAATTTTGATGATATTCTTTAGTGCTTCGTAGTGCTCGTTATTCATAATTTTATGTTTAAGCTGTGATAATTACCACAGTGTGTTGTTTTAAATCTTTAGTTATTCAAATTTCTTAAAAATCATACAGCAATTAACATCACCAAAACCAAAACTAGCTTTTGCCGCTACTTTTACAGGCATATCAATAGTTTTTGCAAGTACTTTATCTTGGGCTACTCGTTCTAGTATCTCTGGATGTATATGAGCCGAGTTGATATTACCAAAAATACGACCTTCTTCAAGTTCTAAAACAGTTGCTACGGTCTCAATACTCCCAGCCGCCGCGAGACAATGTCCAGTCATGCTTTTAAGCGAATTGATATAAGGAAAATCCTCTCCTTTCAATTCAAGAGCTTCACTCCAGTTTGCAATTTCTGTTGGGCACATCCCAGTAGAAGTGAGATGCCCATTTATGGTATCAATTTCCGTCGCAGATACTCCTGCATTTTTTACGGCGGTTTTAATACAATGCTGTACAGCCTCACTATTAGGAGCAGTCATCGTACCACCATTACGCTGTCCCCCACTATTTACTGCGCCACCTAAAACTTCGGCATATATCTTTGCCCCTCGTTGTTGTGCACTTTCGAGAGTTTCTAGCACTAATGCTCCGGCTCCAGCGCCTGGCACAAAACCATTTGCATCTTCTTGCATAGGCCTACTTCCAGCTTCTGGATCTTCATTATATTTTTTTGTGAGTACGCGCATCGCATCAAAACCTCCCCAAATGTAAGGGCCGCTATCATTACAACTGCCCACAAGCATTCGCACTGCATCACCGTTGCGCACACGTTCATACCCCATAAGTACGCTTTCTAATCCTGTAGTGCAGGCACTAGAATTTGTAGTGACTTGGTTTCCACAACCTAGATACCCTCCTAGATATGCACTAATGCCGCTTGCCATCGTTTGAACAACAGAAGTACTACCTAAGCGGCGTACTTTGCCTTCATCAGTTAGGTAAATAGCACTTCTAAATTTTTCGGCGCCTAGTAAAGAAACTCCAAAGACGATTCCGCTATCATAATCGACAGTATCTTTATCTGTAGGCGCGAGTCCAGCATCCGTCCATGCATCTACTCCAGCTATCATTCCGTACTCAATGCCAGAGCTCTGTAAATCTCTAAGTTGCAAGGCTGTAAAGTAGTTTTCGAGCATTCCTTCCGGAATTTCTGGCTGTCCAGCAATCTGACACCCAAAATTGAGGTCTGCTAGTTTCTGGTGAAATTTAATTCCACTTTTACCTGAGAAAATGGCATCAGAAAATGCTTTGAGCCCTATTCCATTAGGTGCACAAACGCCCATTCCAGTTATAACTACTCTATGCTTCATTATTTAGTGCTAAAAATTCCTGCAAGTGTTCCTTTTACACAGACCTCATCTTGTGCATTAAGAAGCTTCACATTACATTTTAATTTATTAAATCTAAAATAGGCTTCTTCTGACACAACGGTCACTTTCTCGCCAGGCATCACAGGTTTTAAAAACTCGACATCTGCGCTAGTAAAGGCAACTTTTAAAGCAGCTAGATCTTGATCTGCCAACTTAGAAATACCCAGACTTACTAAACCTATTTGCGCCATGCATTCTGTAAGTATCACGCCAGGTGTAACAGGATTACCCTTAAAGTGTCCTTCATAAAAATAAGATGCTCTAGAAAATGTGTAAGAACCAACAATATATGAGTCGCCCAGCTCTTCTATTTGATCTACAAATAGAAAAGGCGCCGTATAAGGCAATAACGCTATGATCTCTTCACTACTCATCGTATGTGTTCCCCTCCGTCTACGGGAATCACAGCGCCATTAATCCAGGCTGCTTCATCACGTGTTAACAAATACACAGCATTACCAACGTCCTTAGGCAGTGTTAACCGCTTGTAAGGATTACGTTGCTGTGCCATTTCTTTCATATGCTCGCTACCTGGTATGAGGCGTAAGCTCTCTGTATCTGTCACTCCTGCTTGAATACAGTTAGACGTAAGTCCTAGTGGCGCAAACTCTAATGCAATCCCTCTAGAAATGGCTTCAAGAGCTGCTTTGGCTGCAGCAACTGCGCCATATTGTGGCCATGCTTTGCTGCTACCTTCACTTGTAAATGCAATGGCTCTAGCAGATGGGGTAAATAATTCCGCTTTCGCGAAAGCGGATACCCAATCATAATAACTTACCGCCATGGCGTCTAGAGTACCTTTGAAATCCTCATTGCTAAGTGTGGCACTATCTTCTGAATACAATGGCTTTAAATTACCACGCGCGATGCTATGCACCACTACTTTTATTGCTCCTACGCCAACTGTATTTTTAATTTCTGAAATAGTTGCTTGACGCTTATCTGCATTAAGGGCATCTGTATTATATGATAAAATGATCGCTCCAGAAACTTCCATCTCGCGCATAGCGTCTTCAAAAGCTGCTATCACACTACGACGAGATCTGTGAATGATAATAATGTTCATTCCCTCATGCGCTAGTTTCTTTGCGGTGGCTAGCCCAAGACCTGAGCTACCTCCTAAGATTACTGCGTATTTATTTTTATAAGATTGACTCATCACTTACCATTTTAATAATACACGTTGCGCCGAAAATCCTGGACCAAAACTTAGCATAATTCCTAAGTCACCTTCCTCACATTCTCTATCAAGAAAACGTTCTAAAACGTACAACACAGTAGCACTACTCATATTTCCATATAATTTAAGCACCTCTTTAGTATCATCTATATTTTTACCAAGCTTACCAAAAAGATCTTCAACCGTTTCTACAATCTTACGCCCTCCTGGATGAAATATGAGATGATTTACATCTTCTATACTATATCCATTCTTTTCTAAGAAAGGATGAATTATATCTGGAAACTTATCTGCTATCTGTTGTGGCACTCGCTGGTCTAAAATCATCTGTAAACCACTATTTACAAGCTTAAAGCCCATCATTTCCTGCGCATCATAGAAGTGATACATTTCTGTATCCACTATTTGCGGTCCGCTATCTTCTTCTTTACTTGACATGAGAACGCAAGCCGCACCATCTCCAAAGATAGCTGCACTCACCACGTTTACCATCGAGTAATCATCATGTTGAAAAGTAGCCGTAGGACTTTCTATCGCTATAACAGCTGCTCGTTTTCCAGGATTTGCTTTAAGAAATTCATTTGCATATAGCACACCACTTACTCCAGCAGCACAACCCATCTCCGTTACCGGTAATCGTACAATATCTTGGCGTAGTTTGAGCGCATTAATTAAATATGCATCTAGCGAAGGAATCATAATACCCGTACAACTTACCGTAATAATATAGTCAAGGCTAGTACCATCCCATGAAGCTTTAGTAAGCGCTTTAGATAATACCTGCTCTCCTAGCTTTACAACCTCACGAGTATAAATGTCATTCTTCTCTTGAAAACTAGTATCTGTAAATACCTCTTCTGGCGCCATAATGCTATAGCGCTTATCTACTGCTGCATTACCAAAAATCTTCTTAACCTTTCGTTTAAAACGATCTTCTTGCCCATCTAGCCATATGTCTAGAAAAGGCATTATCTCTGCTGTAGTACGTGAATATTGTGGTAACTGTTTTGCTACCGTCGTAATGGTTACGCTCATATAGTTTTTATCACCCACAAATATCTAAACGCCCATTTCCATTGTATGGAATAGTCGTCTAGTGCAAGTTGTTTTGAATAGGTTTCTAATTCTTTTCTTCTAAAAGAGCGGGCAATGCTCACTCTTCCGTCGTATTTAGCAATCTTACTTTTCATAAATATACCGCTAAAAAGCTGAAATAAACGGTACGCTATCTTACTTCGCTGTAAATCGTTTACTATGATACCAATACTTGCCAATTTTTTAAATTTCTCCATAAACACAAGTAGTTGTTCATCAGAAAAATGGTGCATTGTTAAGGTACAGATAATCACATCACATTCAAACGTAGTATCATCTATCGTTAATATATTTTGACGGCTGAAGCTTAAGTTATCAAAGTCCTTAGATTTCTCTCGGGCACTATCAATACTTTTATCATTAATGTCAACCCCAAAAAATGAAATATCAACAGCACTATTTTTAAAATGCTTTGCTATGTGTCTTAATACTTCTCCATCACCACAGCCCACATCTACAACGTTCCATTTCTTTTTCGCAGGATGTGCGCTTATTAAATCTTCTAGCGCTGTTATCGTAATATGATTACCACCTAGGTATTTATTTACCGTAGCGAGATCCTTTAATGCTAGATGTAAGTCTACCTCTGGAAGACTGGGATCATCCATTAACTCAGGAGTAGTACTACGATTTTTAAAATTCATTATGTTATAAGATTTCCATGTGTTGACTGTATCACGCTACTCAATAATCTAGGTGATTTTTGAAGTATTCCTACTCCTAGTCTAGTTATTGTTGCGTTATGCAAGCCACGTTGTATAAGCGCCCCGTTGCGCATTCTAGTCGCAAAGGTTCGCTTCCACTGCTTCGTATATTCTTTTTCTAGCTGCTCCCGCTTTTTTGAAGTACTTATATGGTTACTAAGACACTCACTTGCAATCTTTGCGCTATGAATTGCCATTGCCATACCGTTACCGCATAAAGGATGTATGAGTCCTGCACTATCACCTATCATTAATAAGTGATTCTCCACCGCAGATTTATCTTGAAATGAGATCTGACTAATGGTGAGTGGTTTTTCAAAAATTGGTTCCGCTTGCGCGAAAAATTCTTTTAAATAACGATTCTGCTCTAATACCTCAACTCGATATGTGTCTAAATCTTTATGCTTCTTAAATGAATTTACATCTGCGAGGTAACAAACGTTTATTGCATCTGTTTCCACTTTTGATAATCCACAGTAACCTCCTGAAAAATTGTGTAATGCCACCAAATCTTCTGGGAATTCTCCAGCATAATGTGCTTTTACACCCATCCAAGGGGATTTTGTACTTATAAATTTTCGCGAAAGCGTAATATCTAATCCGCTCCTCTTACCATAGGCTCCAAGAGCATAGGGTGCTCTAAAACTTTTATCTTTTGTGGTAACCTCAAATTGCTCTCTTCCGAAAGTAACATTTGTAGCGGTTGCTTGCTCAAATACCAATCCTAGGCTTATAGCTCGTTCATACAAGGCTAGATCTAGTGCATACCTGCTGATACCAAAACCTCCTAAAGGAAGTTTGATTTCAAGTGCATTGCCAGTGAGTCCAGAAAATTGAAAACGATTTATTTTCTTAGCGCAATTGTTTATGGGATAAATACCCAACGCGTCTAAATATGGCAATACTTCATTTGAAACATACTCACCGCAGACCTTATGCTTAGGGTATGAATTTTTCTCAATAAGCATCACAGAGAAGTCAGCTTGCAGTAAGTGTACAGCGGCTGTGAGTCCAGCAAGACCCCCACCTATTATTATGATATCGCAATCTTGTTCCACTATGTGAATTTACAGATTAGATCGCATAAAAAATCCCCAAAACATAAGTTTTGAGGATTTTGTGATTTCTGTTTAACAGAAGGAATTAGTTCCCTCCGTTTGCTTCTTTCATGGCATCCTGCTTCATCTCTTCGTTAGGAACAATAGCAAGTTGTACACGTCTGTTTTGAGCACGTCCCTCTGCGGTATCATTACTAGCTGCTGGTTGCGCTTCACCGTACCATACCGTTGTAAATCTTCCTGCAGATAATCCTGTACTTACCATATAGTTAGTCACAGCATTTGCTCTGTTTTGAGATAACGTCATGTTATTTACATCAGATCCTACGCTATCTGTATGACCTGCTACAATTACGTTAGTTTGGTTATACTCCTTCATTATATTAGACATTTTATTAAGTAATGTCTGACTAGCTGGATTCACGTTATATTTTGCTGTATCAAAATAAACTCCTGAGTTCTCATCAAAAGTTACTACGATACCATCATCTACACGCTCTACAGTTGCTCCTGGAAGTTCTTGCTCGATTTGTTGCGCTTGCTTATCCATCTTGTTTCCAATAAGGACACCTGCTCCACCACCTACTACACCACCTATAACAGCTCCTAGTTCTCCATTGCCACCTTTACCGGCATTATTCCCTATAATTGCTCCAAGGATAGCTCCTCCAGTTGCACCTATAACAGCACCTTTCTGTTTATTGTTTGCATTTTTGGTAGCCTCACAACTTGTGAAACCTGTAAGCATTGCTGCTCCTAGTGCTATTACTGTAATATTTCTTACTATATTTTTCATAATCTTAATTCTTTAGGTTGATTGTTAACTACAGACTATTCTGCAATTTTGGTAAAATTCATTGTAATGTTGAAAGGTTTCCCCTCTACACTTACTGTTTGTGACATTTGTAATTGGTCTTCAGAAAGGTAAGAAAGCGCTACTCTAAAACCAGCGTTAGTTTCAGACTTCATTTTAGCATCCGTTGGCTTCACAAGAATATTATAATTCATATCATCACCTTCATTATCTGGAATACTCCATACGAAGTAACGCTTCTCTGTATCACAGCCTACTCCAGAAAGTTCGTAATTTCCAAAGTTGTTATTAGGAATAAAACGCCATGTACTTCCTTCCATACATTCTTGTGATGCGTCATTAAAAAGGTTGATATTAAAAGTTCCTTGACGATCATAACTTACTTCGTTAAGCGTCCAAGTTCCTTTAAGTGTTTTTTTAGATTGCTTTACCACTTGAGATGGTCCACAGCTTGCTATAGTAGCAACTAAAAGAACGAGTATTACTGATTTTATATATTTCATAATAGTTAGGGTTAAATTAAAAAAAGCAACCTTTCATAAGTGAAAGGCTGCGTTTTAAGTATGTTTAGATAGTCTTATCTTTTAAATAATCTACTTACTAAAGAAAGTAAGAAGAGTACAATAAAGATGAAAAATAATATTTTTGCAATGCTTTCCGCACCTGAAGCGATTCCGCCAAATCCGAAGACTGCTGCGATGATTGCAATGATGATAAAAATAACTGTCCAGCGTAACATAATATATTGTTTTTATTGATTAGTATGATGTAAAAGTATCTGGATACACCGTTTTATTTTTATGCTTTAGCAGCTTTTAACTAGTATCTGTTAACAATACGCCAATAATAATAGCAAACATTGGTTTTTGCTTAAAATATTAACATCCTACATCATCGTATAAAAACAAAGCCCCTAACTACATGACGTAGTTAGGGGCTTTTAATTTTTTTATCCTTGTCTTAATAATCTAGTAACTCTTGAAGTGTGGTAGCTAATCGCTCTACAGGTAAATACTGTTTCTCAAGTTCAGAATCAAAAGGAATGGGAGTATCTATACTTGCAACTCGTCTTACTGGAGCGTCCAAACTTTCAAAACACGTTTCCATAATCATTGCCGAAATATCAGACATTACAGATCCAAAGGCGCTGTCTTCTGTAAGTAGTAACACTCTTCCCGTTTTACGTACAGAAGTAATAATAGCTTCCTTATCTAACGGCAGTAAAGTGCGCAAGTCTAGTAGATCTGCAGAGACATTTATGCTATCAAGCAACTCAATTGCCCAGTGTACGCCCGCACCATAAGTGATAATAGTTACTTGCTCTCCTTCTTTAATTAAAGATGCCTTGCCTAATGGTAATGTATAATAGTTAGTTGGCACCTCTTGACGGATGCTTCGATATAATTTTTTATGTTCAAAAAACAGGACTGGATTAGGATCTTCTATCGCAGTCGCTAGCAATCCTTTTGCATCTGCAGGAAACGCTGGGTACACAACTTTTAATCCTGGTGTATGAGTAAACCATGCTTCGTTAGTTTGCGAGTGAAAAGGTCCCGCACCTACTCCTGCTCCACAAGGCATACGTATCACTACATCTGCTGGTTGTGACCAGCGATAGTGTGATTTTGCAAGGTAGTTTACAATAGGATTAAAGCCAGAAGTTGCAAAATCTGAGAATTGCATTTCCATCAGCGCCTTTTTACCATTGATAGCAAGACCCATAGCAGTCTCTACAATGGCGCTCTCACATATAGGTGTGTTACGCACACGATCGCGACCAAACTGCTCCACAAAACCATCTGTGATTTTAAAAACACCTCCATACTCGGCTACATCTTGTCCCATGATGACAAGATCATCATACTTCTCCATAGACTGTCTCAGTCCTTGGGAAATTGCATCAACCAAGCGAAGCTCTTCTGTGTCTTTGCTTGGTACGCTTTCGCGAAAGCTAAACGGTGAATACACATCTGCTATTTCTGTTTCTAGATTAGGAGTAATATTCTTCTCTGCATATGCTTTATCTAGGTGTTCTGTGATTTCTTCTTTAATAGAAAGCTCGTAAGAATCTTTTGTCTCTTGAGAAAGAATTTCTTCTTGCATCAAGTACTTTTCAAAATTAAGTAAAGGGTCTTTTTCTCCCCATGCTTCCATAAGGTCTTCAGGCACATACTTGGTACCACTTGCTTCCTCGTGACCGCGCATTCTAAAGGTTTTAAACTCTATTAAAACTGGTCGCGGATTGTTACGTATATCTTCTGTAATTTCTGAAATCTTAGTGTAAACCTCTAGAATGTTATTCCCATCAATGATGTGAGATTCCATCCCATAACCTTTTGCTCTATCTGCAAGATGCTCACAATTGTATTGCTCCGTTGTAGGTGTAGATAATCCATAACCGTTATTCTCTATGCAGAATAGTACAGGTAATTGCCATACAGATGCAACATTGAGAGCCTCATGAAAATCTCCCTCACTTGTACCTCCTTCCCCAGTGAAAACAGCGGTTACTGCTTTCTCATTGCGCAATTTATGTGCAAGGGCAATACCATCTGCTACACCAAGTTGTGGGCCTAGGTGAGAAATCATACCCACAATATTAAATTCTTGCGTGCCAAAGTGAAAACTACGATCGCGCCCCTTAGTAAAGCCGCTCATCTTTCCTTGCCATTGTGTAAATAATCTATATAAAGGAATCTCACGAGTAGTAAAAACTCCGAGGTTACGGTGCATTGGTAATATGTACTCTTCTGGCTTCATCGCAGCAGTGACTCCTACGGAGATTGCTTCTTGACCTATACCAGAAAACCATTTTGACACCTTTCCCTGTCTTAGTAAAATAAGCATGCGCTCCTCTATCAAACGAGGTTTAAGCATTGCTCTATATAGTTTAAGTAAGGTATCGTTTTCTAAAGATGCTCTATTGTAAGTAAAGGGTATGTTAGATTTTGTTGTAGTCGCCATTAGGTTGTTGTCTATTACCTCAAATGTAGCAAATTAAGTCATCGAAAGCGCTAGTGATTATGATTTCTCTACTTTTGTGTTATGGTTATAATAATAGGAGCTGGATTATCAGGGTTACTTACTGCATATCGATTACAAAAACAAGGAATACCATATACCGTTCTGGAGGCAAGATCTCGCATAGGCGGTAGAATCCACACTCTTTACAATGAAGAGCAAGCTCCCGTAGAAATGGGCGCAACGTGGTTTGGCGATTATCACACAGAGGTTGTAAGTCTCCTAGAAGAGTTAAACATCTCGAGGTTTAAACAGCACATGGATGCTACTGTTTTTTACGAACCCGTAGGGAGTAATGGAGCTCAGCAAATAGAAATCCCACCACAAGCTGCTAGCTATAGAATAGCAGGCGGAACCTCTGCATTGATTGACGCAATTTACAACAAGCTTGATAGTACAAATATCTTACTCAACCAATCTGTAAAATCTGTGCAGTATGTAAACAATAAGGCTCTAGTTTTAAGTAAAGATACCTTTGAAGCAGATGCAGTAATTCTCGCTTTACCTCCTAAGTTATGGGTCTCACAAATTGCTTTTACACCACCATTACCATCTCAATTGTCGCAGCTCGCACTGCAAACACATACTTGGATGGAAGACTCTATAAAGGTTGCAATCACATACCCTACTCCATTCTGGGAAGCAGCGCAAAAGCCTAGTACACTTTTTAGCAACATAGGACCAGTTACAGAATTTTACAATCATGAAAATGTTGAAAAATCAAAATTTGCTCTCAGTGGCTTTATAAATACCTCTTATAAAAAACTGAGTGACGAAGAACGTAAAAAACTAGTTATAAATCAGCTGGTGAGTGTTTTTGGCACAAGTGCTCAAGAGTATACAGCATACCATGAATGTGTATGGAGCAAGGAGTCACACACTCATGTAGTATCTGAAAGTCCATTATTTCCGCATCAAAATAATGGAAATCCTTTGTTTCGAGAGTCTCTATGGGACGACAATTTATTTATTTCAAGTTCAGAAAGTGCAAAAAACTTTCCGGGTTATATGGATGGTGCAATTTCATCGGCAAATGAAACTGCTGATAAAATTATAGAACGATTAAGCTCTTAATGAGCTCCTCAAACATGACAAAAAATTATAACCAGAAATTAAAAGCAAAAAAAATGCGACTCACCGAAGGGAGTCGCATTTTTATAATCCGCTGTACTTTTTTTTAATCTACTGCTACTTTATTTAAGGCATCTGCTATGAGCGTATCGCCTTGTATAATTTCAAAAGTTTCTCTGTTTGCTACATCGTCATTAAGAGAGCGCACCAGCGTTTGAGCTACATCATTACGACTTATTTCTCCGTGCTTTCCAAGCTTTTCTTGTAGCTCAATTTTATTTGTAAGCTCATCATTTGTTAAGCTTCCTGGACGCACTATCGCATAATTGAGTCCGCTTTCTTTAAGGTACACATCTGCATTATGTTTTGCCTTTAGGTAATCCTGCAAGTCTTCTGCCTCTTCTGGATTATCTGCTCCCATGGAGCTTAGCATTACAAACTTCTTGATGTTATTCTGTTTTGAAGCATCAATCATTTTCTTTGCGCCTTCTTGGTCTACTGCAACTACTTTTTTTCCACCAGATCCTGCTGCAAAGAGTACTTTATCATATGGTTGACTAAAAACTGGACTTACATCCTCTTCTAGGTCTCCCATAACTGTTTCAACACCTTGCGATTCAAAAAAGGATTTTTGCTCCTCTTTACGCACCATTGCAATCGGTGTGAAGTATTGAAATTCATTTAAAAGGTTAACTATTTTTTTTCCTGTGGTACCGTGGGCACCTGCTACTAATATCTTTTCCATAACCTAAAGATAGAAAGATAATAGGCTCTAACTTCATAAGAGCATTTGGTTTAACTTGGATTTAATATGAAACTATCTTTTTGACTATCAATTACTAATAAATTTAACATAGTATAGCTTTAAAGTTGACTTAATACGCTTTCGCGAAAGCGCACAAAAAGTTACTAACAATTTTGCATCCCAAATTGTCAATAACGCCGTTAACCCCCTAAATTTAACTATCTTCGTAAGACAACAGTAAATTAATAATGATGAATAATATACCAAGTGTAGACTTAGCAGACTTTTTAAGCGAGGATAACTCTCGTAAACAGAAGTTTGTACAAGAGATAGGAAAAGCATACGAAGAGATAGGATTTGTATCATTAAAGAATCACTTTCTAGATGATCAACTTGTAGATGGATTATATAAAAATGTAAAGGACTTTTTTGCACTTCCAGAGGATACTAAGAAAAAATATGAAATAGAAGGAGGCGGTGGCCAGCGTGGGTATATTTCTTTTGGTAAAGAACATGCAAAAGGTAAGAAAGAGGGAGATTTAAAAGAATTCTGGCATTTTGGTCAAGAAGCAGACGAAGACGCAAACCTTTCCGAAGCGTATCCAGAAAACATTGAAGTAAAAGAATTACCTGAATTTAATGAAAAAGGTATGGAAGCATACCGCATGCTAGAAAAGACAGGTATTTACGTATTAAGAGCACTTGCATTATACATTGGCCTTGATGAGTTCTATTTTGACCACTGGGCAAATAATGGTAATAGCATCTTGCGCCCTATTCATTACCCACCTATTAGTCAAGAGCCTAAGGGAGCGGTACGTGCAGGAGCACACGGAGACATCAACTTGATTACTTTATTAATGGGAGCATCTGCTGGAGGGCTTCAAGTGTTACGCAAAGACGGAGAGTGGATAGACGCGATTCCTAATGAAGATGAGCTAGTAATAAATGTAGGTGACATGCTAGAGCGCCATACTAATAACAAACTACGCTCTACAATACACCGAGTGGTAAATCCGCCAAAAGAAGAATGGGGAACCGCTCGTTACAGTATTCCTTTCTTTATGCACCCAAGATCAGACATGAAACTGAATTGTCTTGATGAGTGTGTGAGTGAAGAACACCCTAAGGCCTTTGAGGATATTACTGCTGGAGACTTTTTACACCAGCGCCTAGTAGAAATAGGACTGATTAAAGAATAATTATGGACTTAGGCGATCAATTAAAGAATCTTTTTCCGGATCATACTCCGGAAAAAGATCCTATCGAAAATCTTGATATTGAAGATACGCTTTGGATACAAGACGATCCTCTCATCTGTAAATATGAGAAACGTAAAGGTAAGCCCATTACAATCATTGAAGGTTATACTGGAGCTACATCAGATTTTAAAATTCTTGCTAAAGAGATTAAAGTCTTGCTCGGTGTAGGTGGAAGTTTTAAAAATGAAAGTATTATCATTCAAGGCGATTATAGAGATCGCATTATGAGCTTTTTAAAAGAGAAAGGCTTTAAAACAAAGCGTGTAGGCGGTTAATAAATCTATTTTTAACTGTTTTTATTTTTTAATTATCCCTCCGTATTATGAAAAAAACGTTGCACGTTACTAATGGTGACAGTCTTAATGACCGCCTATTAACCATGAAAATAGAGGGAGATTATGCAGTATGGAGAGAGATGCTTTGTGAGGGGAAAACTATAGTAGATCTTACAAGTAGGGCTTTTAGAAAAGCACGTGTTGATTTTTTTAAAAATAACTACCCTGACCAAGCAGGAGGTTATGACGAAATATTTGGTAGTCAGCTAGCCATTATTGCAGATGCTCATCAATATGAAGAGATTGTATTGTGGTTTGAATATGATCTTTTTTGTCATATAAATATGCTTGCGTGCATAAGTTTTATAAAATCTCAAGGGTACAAAGCAAATGTTTACCTAGTATGTAGCGGCAGGGTTTCTGGAGAAAAGGAACTATTTGCCCTATCTCAACTATCTCAAAAGCAGTTACTGATTCATTATAAAGATAAAGTACTTCTTACTAATCATGATCTTTTTATTGCAGATGATTTATGGAGACTTTATTGTGGTAAAGACCCACTTAAGTTAGATCCAAAAAGAGCCAAAGATTCTAATTTTACTTACTTATCTAATTGCATAAGTGCTCATAAAGAACGTTTTCCTAGCGCAATTACAGGTCTCAATACGCTAGAGACAAATATGCTTAGACTCATAAGGACATACAACATCAAGACAGAACATCAATTATGTGGCTATATGCTCAATTATCAAGGGTACTATGGCTTCGGTGATATACAAATCAAGAAAATGATAACTCGTATGTCTCCATTTTTTGAAAACATAGACAATCGCCTCATTTTAACAGAGAAGGCAAATAACATTCTAGACAATTCAATTAATGTATTTAAAGAAATGAAGTACTCCTGCACATTAGGAGGTGCATCAAAATATGAATATGTTTACAACGACGATAACCATCAACTCACAAAAACTTAATACATGGCAATAGCACCATCAGAACTTATACTTAATCCAGACGGTAGTATTTACCACCTTAATTTACGACCAGAACACCTAGCAACTACCATAATAACAGTAGGAGATCCTGACCGTGTAGATACGGTGACAAAATACTTTGATAGTGTGCGTTTTACCACACAAAAACGCGAATTCAAAACAAGCACCGGAACTTATAAAGGAAAAGAAATCACAGTTATTTCTACTGGAATAGGCACAGATAACATTGACATTGTACTCAACGAACTTGACGCGCTGGTTAACATTAACCTAGAAACAAGAGAGATCAACGAAACGCATACTAGCTTAAATATTGTACGCATAGGCACAAGTGGTTCTATTCAAGCAGATATACCTGTAAACTCCTTCTTAATGAGCCGTTATGCGATAGGTCTGGATGCCCTACTCCACTTTTATGATAGTAAACACGTACAGCATCCAGCAATACAAAAAGCTTTTATAGAGCACATGTCATGGGCTCCAGAAAAGAGTGAACCTTACGTAGTTTCTTGTGATGAGCAACTTGCAGCAAAATTTGTTTCAGATACAATGGTGGATGGATTTACTGCTACAAACATTGGATTCTATGGTCCACAGGGAAGAGTGTTAAGACTCAAAACAACAGACGCTACCATGAATGAGAAGCTAGGAACTTTTTGCTTTCGCGAAAGCGCAACTAGCAAAGAGCTTAAGGTTACTAATCTAGAGATGGAAACTTCTGGAATATATGGCCTAGCAAAATTACTAGGACACCGTGCTGTATCTCTCAATTGTATTATTGCCAATAGAGCAAATATGACTTTTAGCGAAAAACCTACAGAGCAAACCGAAGCTCTTATCCAATATACACTTGATGCACTCACAAAAGATTAATACGTTTTAGGTTAATATCATTTTATTAAGAGGAGCATTTACTGCTCCTCTTTTAACATAGACTTAATCCTTTCAGGGGAGTGCTTTTGTACATTTGAGTAAATACTCTGAGATGATTAAACTTACCGACGAAAATTTTAGACATAGAGATTTAAACTGGCTTAGTTTTAACGAGCGTGTACTTCAAGAAGCCGAAGATGTAGAGAATAATCCGCTGTATGAGCGTCTCAAATTTCTAGCGATATACTCGACTAATCTAGATGAGTTTTTTAGAGTTCGCGTGTCACAATTGCGCCAACTCAAAAGAGTAAAAAAAGAAATTAGAAAGCAATTATCCCTTAAACCTAATAAGATTGTTAAGGAGATCAAAGCAACGGTGCATGAGCAACAGCAACGTTTTGGCCACACTTTTAGAAAAGTGATTATCCCAGAGCTAGAAAAGCACCATATCCACATCCTTACCTCAAAAACCTATACAGACAAGCACAAAATTCTTGCAGATGGCTGGTACGCTTCTACCATAAGAGAGCATATTGATATTAAAAAGGTTGATATTGGAGCAAAGAATGATATCTTTCTAGAAGACCAATCACTATACTTTTACGTTCTCTTTAAGGACAACTCAAAGGTGGGATTTGTAACAATCCCTACTCATAAAGTAGATCGCTTTGTACATCTACTCAAGGAAAGTGGAGAGCATTATCTTACTTTTATAGACGATATTATCCACTATAAAATGGACACAATTTTCCCTAATGAGGAAATACGTGGCATTTTTGAAGTAAAGATATCTAGAGATGCAGAGTTATATCTAGATGATGAGCTAGATGGTATTCTTGCAGACCGTATTTATGAGTCTTTAAAGAGACGACACAAAGGGCAACCTACGAGGTTACTTTATGATGCATCTATGGATAAAGATGATGCAAAGAAATTACGAAAACTCTTGCGTGTAGGTAAGGTAGACATGATGCCAGGCGGTCGCTATCACAACTTTAATGACTTTTTTGCTTTTCCCGATCCTACCGAAAATCCTGATTTACATTTTAAAAAAAAGCCATTAATAAAACATAATGCTCTAGAAAATGCTACAGATTACTTTAAGGTATTAAGAGACAGAAATCATCTGGTGCATTTTCCGTTTATGTCATTTAATTATGTGGAGCGTTTTATAGAGCAAGCCTCAGAAGATAAAGATGTAACAGAAATAAAGATTTCCCTATATCGGGTAGCAAGTGAGTCTCCACTTACTTCGGCGCTACTTAAGGCATTAGATAATGGTAAAAAGGTGTTCATCTTTATAGAAGCAAAAGCTCGTTTTGACGAAGAGAATAACATTACTTGGGGACGCACTTTTGAAGAGAAAGGAGCTACCGTTATTTATAGCTACCCGCGTATCAAGGTACATTCTAAAATATTACTTGTAAAGCGCAAAGAGGAAGGAAAAAACCGTCGATACATCTATATAGGTACTGGTAACTTTAATGCAAAAACCTCAAAAATCTATGCAGATCATGGCTTCTTTTCGGCAGATAAGAAACTGGGCAAGGAATTAAACCGAGTCTTTAAAGTACTAGAAGGAGACCTCATTGTACCTCGTAACAAGCATTTGCTTGTCTCTCCTTTTACAACACGACGCACTTTTGAAAAGCTCATTAATGATGAGATTGATTTTGCTCAGTCTGGCAAACATGCAGAGATAAAAATAAAAATGAATAGTCTTGAGGATAAGGATATGATTAAATTACTCTACAAAGCAAGTCAAGCTGGAGTAAAAATCACAATGCTTGTGCGCGGCTTTTCGGCGCTTATTCCTGGAGTAAAAGGCCTAAGTGAGAATATCTACATGACCTCAATTTTAGATAGATATCTGGAGCATGGCCGTATTTACTGGTTTAATCATGATGGTGACGAGCAACTATTTATGGGAAGTGCAGACTGGATGACAAGAAATCTAGATAGACGTATTGAAGTTCTTGTGCCCATTACAGATGCTGATTGTCGTAAAGAGTTGATGGAGATTTTTAACATTCAGCTTTCAGATAATGTAAAGGCTCGTATTCAAAATAAAGAAGAGAATAACGCTTTCGCGAAAGCAGAAAAAGAAACACCAAAAATTAGATCACAATATGCTATTTTTGACTATCTAAAAGCGAAGCACAATTAAGCATATGACTACAGTACGAATAGGTGGAGTACCAGAACATTTTAACCTTCCTTGGCATCTTGCAATAGAAGATGAAATGTTTAAAGAACAGGGAGTAGATGTACAGTGGATAGATTTTCCAGAAGGTACAGGTGCTATGAATAAAGCTTTGCGTGATAACGAGATTGATCTAGCAGTTATTTTAACTGGCGGGATCATTAAGGATATCGCAAATGGTAATCCATCAAAGATTTTACAAATATTTGTCTCTTCTCCACTACAATGGGGGGTGCATGTTGCTGGTAATAGCACCTTACAATCCATAGAAGAACTTGAGAACAAAGTATGTGCAATAAGCCGCTATGGCTCTGGATCTCACGTAATGGCTCACGTTCAAGCAGAGCAAAGAGGCTGGAATACAGACGAGCTCAAATTTGAAGTAATAAACACCTTAGATGGCGCTATTACAGCACTTACAGAAGGTACTGCAGATTATTTCATGTGGGAACACTTTACTACAAAACCTATTGTAGATAAAGGAGTGTTCAAAAGACTGGGTGATTTTCCTACACCTTGGAGTTGCTTTGTAATCGCAGGTAGAGAAGATTTTGTTTCTGAAAACAATGATGCTATCAAAGTCGTACTAGAAACTATTAATACAGTATCTGCAGATTTTAAAAATATACCTTCCATAGACCGCACACTTGCAAATAGATATGAGCAGCAGCTAGAAGATATTCAAAAATGGCTCACAATGACCACTTGGTCCCAAGATCAGATTACAGACAAGGAAATTGTGCGTATTCAATCAAGACTATCAGATTTAAAAATGATAGATAATCAGCTTGATGCGAGTCTTTTCAAGAAATCTCTCTAATTTTATTAAGTACGCACGCAACCTTTCCCATTGATATGTATCTATAGGTAACAAACTACTTATTTTTTTTAATGACCATTTTTTTTATTGTGATGGCAATCCTAATTGCTATCAATTTCCTGCTATTGCAATTTTCATGCAATGAAGTTGCAGAACCTGAAGCAGAGGAAGAAGAATAATATTCAACCTTTAAAGTAAACGGCGCTGAAAGCTAATTCAAATTTTCGGCGTCGTTTTTTTTATGTCTTGTTTTACCAGTTTATTGGCGCTTCTCCTTTGCTCAGTAAAATCTCATTTACCTTACTAAAATGCTTATTACCGAACCAGTAACCACGGTTTGCGCTTAGTGGTGATGGATGTCCAGAGAGTAGGATAAAATGTTTTGACGCATCTATCTTTCTACCTTTCTTTTTGGCAAATCCTCCCCAGAGTAAGAAAATGATGTTTTCACGCTTTCGCGAAAGCGTATCTATCACCACATCTGTAAACTGCTCCCAGCCTTGCTTTTGATGAGATCCTGCTTCGCCTGCTCTTACTGTAAGCGTTGCATTGAGAAGTAAAACTCCTTGTGCTGCCCATCTATCTAGATTACCAGATACTGGTGTAGGTGGTCCCATATCTGTTTCTAGCTCCTTAAAGATATTTTTAAGTGATGGAGGATGCGCTACGCCATCTTGCACAGAAAAGCAAAGTCCGTTAGCCTGTCCAGCTCCGTGATAAGGATCTTGACCTATAATCACGACTTTTACCTTATCAAAAGGGCAATGATCAAAGGCAGAAAAAATCTCCCCAGCCGGCGGATAGCACGTGTGTGTAGCATACTCCTCCTTTACAAATCTGGTAAGCGATTTAAAATAAGGCTTCTCAAATTCGGCAGTGAGTTCTTGCTTCCAGCTGTCTTCTATATTTACGTGCATAATCCGTATTTTTGTATAAGAGTTTGTCATTGCTATTAGACAACTCAAAGCTAGAGAAAAAAGAAATAATTACAGAGCCGTTGTGGTTCTATTACGCTTTCGCGAAAGCGAGATCCCTATGATAAAAATCAATAAAAAGACACTTCAAGACTTAGAATTTGATATTGTTTGTGAGCAGGTTTCTGAGCGTTGTACGACAGAAAAAGGTAAAGCAAAAGCGCTCACCATAGAGCCCTACCCTACACCTAAGCAAGCGCTTTTTGGCCTTCATCAGACTAATGAGTATCTGTCTTCTAGAACGGCAGATAGTGCGATACCTAATCACGGCTTTGATAGTCTTGACCACGAGTTAAAATACCTAGCCATAGAAGATAGTACCCTTGAGAAGGGGAGTTTTAAAAAACTATCTAGCATCTCTGAAACGGTAAATATTCACCTCAAGTTTTTTAAAAAGTTTGAAGAACTCTACCCTACGCTTTATAATACAGTAAGGGAAACAGAGTATACCACAGCGATTATAGATGCTGTCACAAGAATTATAGATAAATATGGTGAGGTGCGCGATGATGCAACACCTACCCTAGGCACTTTACGCCGAGCGATTAACCAAACTAAGGGTCGTATAAACTCAAGCTTCTCTAGCGCACTAGGGCAGTATGCTGGTTATGGCTATCTAGATGACATACGCGAGACTATAGTAGATAATGTGCGTGTACTTGCTGTAACTGCGATGCATAGACGTAAGGTAAAAGGTTCTATTATGGGTAGCTCAAAGACGGGGAGCATCACTTATATACAACCAGAAGCTACGCTACAGGCGCAGCGCGAACTTAACAATCTTATTTTTGAGGAAGATGAGGAGGTAAAACGTATTCTTAAAGAACTTACTAATGCGATGCGTCCTTTCATCCCACTATTTGAGGAGTATCAAGAGCTACTGAGCGACATAGATGTAATTGCCGCAAAAATGAAGTATGCCGAAAAGCTGAATGGCTTACTTCCTAAAATTACTACAGATAGAGAACTTACCATAAAAGATGCCTATCACCCGCTACTTCTTCTTAATAACAATGCAAAAAATGAGAAGACGTATCCGCAAGATATACACCTAGATCAAGGGAGTCGCATTATTGTGATTTCTGGGCCTAATGCCGGCGGTAAGAGTATCACTTTAAAAACCGTAGGGCTGTTGCAAGTAATGCTACAAAGTGGTATGCTTATTCCGGTACACGAGTATTCTAGAATGTGCCTGTTTAATAAGATTCTTACAGATATAGGTGATAACCAGAGTATAGAAAATCACTTAAGTACCTATAGCTACCGCCTTAAAAATATGAACTACTTCCTTAAGAAGTGTGATAAAAACACGCTTATTCTTATAGATGAGTTTGGTACGGGATCAGATCCTGAGCTGGGTGGTGCGCTGGCAGAGACGTTTCTTGAGGTCTTTCACGAGCGTGAGGCCTTTGGTATTATCACAACGCACTATGCAAATCTCAAGATGATGGCAAACGAGACGCCAGAGATTGTAAATGCAAATATGCTTTTTGATGCACGCACACTGGAGCCACTATTTAAGCTACATATGGGAGAAGCGGGAAGCTCTTTTACCTTTGAGGTGGCACAAAAAAATGGCATCCCCTACTCGCTTATAAACCGCTCTAAGAAAAAGGTAGAGCGTGGAAAAATACGTTTTGACAAGAGTATTGCAAACCTACAAAAGGAGCGCAGCAAACTTTCAAAAACTACTAGTTCGCTTAAAGCGAAAGAACAACAAGCCGTAAAAGAAAAAGCTCAACTCGCCGAAATAAACGAGAAGGTACAAAGCAAACTAGAGGCTTACCAAGAACTGTATGACAGCAACCAGCGCTTGATTTACTTAGGTACAAAGCTAGATGGCATAAGCAAGAAATTCTATCACGATAAGAAAAAACGCGAACTCGTAGCCGAGTTTATGAAAATCGTACAGATAGAAAATAGTAAGCGTAAAAAACAAAGTGCAAAACAAGCCAAAGCAGAAAAAGCCAAAGCAATCGCCACAAAAAAAGAAGCCGAAAAGCACGTAAAAGTTATACGTGAGAAAAAGAAAGAGGCTAAGAAAGCAGCACCAGAGGTTGTAAAACCAAAGGTTATTTTAAGAGAAGGAGATCGCGTGCGTATGTTTGATGGTAAGGCTGTGGGAGTGATAGATAGTATAGAAAAAGGCAAAGCCACCGTAGATTACGGGATGTTTACCACAAATGTTTCTCTAGAACAACTAGAGCTCGTACAACGCAAAAAGAAGAATGCTAAGTAATAGCCTATCATTAGTATGACTAAAAAAATCATCCTTTTTGACGGAGTTTGCAATTTATGCAACGGGGCCATCACCTTTATCATACAGCGTGATAAGAAGGATCTATTTAGATATGCTCCATTGCAAAGCGAGATAGGAAAAGAACTTGCTTCAAAACATCATATAGATCTTGATAAGATAGACTCTATCATTTTAGTGACTGAAGACAAAGCCTATGCAAAATCTACGGCGGCGCTTCACATTGCAAAGCAATTATCTGCGGGCTGGCCTTTGCTTGCAGTGTTTTTAATTCTTCCGAGATTCTTGCGTGATGGGGTTTATGATTTTATTGCCCGTAATCGCTATAAATGGTTTGGCAAAAAAGAAGCCTGTATGATCCCTACTCCAGAGCTTAAGAGTAAGTTTCTGGATTATGAACAGCCCAAATAGCTAGTTTACTCATTGAGATAACTCACTCACTCAATACCTATTTTATTTTCATAGGTGTGCTTATAGATTTGACCAACTATAAAAATCACACCAATGAAAAGAACTACATTATTACTCGCCTTATGTTTGATGAGTTACGCTTTCGCGAAAGCGTCTTCTACCCCACCACAAACTAAAAGTACTAACCTATCTAAAGTAACTGTCTACCTAAGTGGCGCACAAATAGAACGTACTACTGAAGTTATGGTTATGGAGGGAACAAATAGCTTTCTATTTGATAATCTCTCAAACGATATTGATGAAAGTAGCATCCAGATTTCTGGCTTAAAAGACGCCTCGATACTCTCTATTAATTTCGGGATTAACTATCTCACAGAACAACTCAATACAAAGAAAGTAGACAGTTTACGAAGTTTAAAAACTAAACTTGAGACAGATATCCTCAAGCTTAATAGTCTTATGAGTGGTTTACATAAAGAAGAAGAAGTAATTACTTCAAACCAACGACTAGGTAGCAACACCACAGAAATAGATCTAGCTAAAATCAAGGAGCTATCTACTTACTACAGAAAACGCGTAACTGAAATTAAAAATGGAATTCTAGATGCCGAAATTGAAAAAACAACCTTACAACGTCGTGTAAATGACCTTACGAAGCAATTTAACGAACTAAACGTCACAGAAGAAAAAAGCAAAGGTCAGATTACACTTAAACTTAACGGTGAACAGCAAGAGACTTTGAACCTTAAAATCACCTATAATGTAAGCGAAGCAGGCTGGTATCCAGAATATGACTTAAAAGCAATTGCTACCGATGCACCTTTACAATTATCATACAAAGCCCATTTATATCAAAAAACAGGAATAGAATGGGATGATGTCAACCTTGTATTATCAACAGGAGATCCTAATACAAACAACCTTAAGCCAACTATTGACACAAAATACTTACGTTTTGTAAATCGTAATTACCGTAACAATAGTAATGCTACAAAGGCATACAACTATAAATACAACCCTACTATTAAAACCATCACAGGAATAGTTACTGAAGATAATGGACCGTTACCTGGCGCAAATGTTATAGTAAAAGGAACAACAAACGGGACGCAAACTGACTTTGATGGAAAATACACTCTTCAAGTAAATGAAGGAGAAACGCTAGCGTTTTCTTTTGTAGGCTTTAAAACTAAGGAAATTCCTATTCACGCTAGTATTATTAATGCAAACTTAGAAATAGATAATGCACTTGAAGAGGTGGTAATTACTGCTTATGGTACATCTGGGTCTCTAAGGGGGCAATCACCAAAACCTGCAAAGAAAGAAGATTATACACTTAATGATATTCTTTCAGGTAAAGCGTCGGGTGTAGCAATAAATAACACATCAGGATTGGCTGGTGGCTCGACAAATGTTGTTATAAGAGGCTATTCGTCAATAAATTCAAGTAATCCACCGTTATTTATTATTGATGGAATTCCATATAGTTCTCAAAAATCAATTAGGGAAATCAATGAAATTGATGCTAGTAACATAAAAAATATAGACGTACTCAAAGGTCTAAGCGCTACATCGATTTATGGTGCTAAGGCGAGAAATGGAGTAGTAATTATTAAAACCAAGAATGGATTTGAAAGTTCAAAACTAACAGCCACAGGAGACACCAAAACAGAAGGAATAACCACCACAACTTTTGAAATCAATAAAAAATACTCAATTGACTCCGATGGAGATGTGACCGTAATAGAAATTGATAAGTTTGAAGTACCAGCAACCTATGAATATTTTGTCGCTCCAGCTATAAATGAGAATGTATTTCTTACAGCTTCAATAAAAGACTGGGTGCGTTATAGTTTACTTCCTGGAGAAGCAAATATTTACTTTGAAGGTAGTTTTTCTGGTAAGACGTATATCAATCCGCTAGAGACTACAGAGGAGTTATCTGTATCACTTGGCGTAGATCCTAATATCGTCGTAAAGCGTAAACAGCTAGATAATTTTAAGTCGACTTCTTTTATAGGTTCGCAACGTATTGTTGATATGGCATACTCAACAACAGTGAGAAATAATAAAAATACACCTATCAACCTAAAAATGGTAGATCGCGTTCCTGTATCTCAAAACAAGGAAATCAAAGTAGATGATATCGAAACCGCAGATGCGGCTTACGATAAAGACACAGGTTTGCTCGAATGGACTATAAACCTTGCTCCATCAGATAGCTCTAAAAAGGAATTCAGTTACGAACTAAAATATCCTAAACATAAAAGAGTAAATCTTTAGTAATTATAAAAATACGTACCTCTCAGATATAATAGACTGCTAAATGTATAATTCATCTCACCTTTTCGCGAAAGCGTAAACACCTATAAACACTGTACGTAACAAGGTTTTTCTATTTCTGGCACGCTGATTGCAAACTAACTAGCAAGCGTACACCGAAAGACGGTAACGTATCAACCCTAATACTTTTATATTATGAAAAAGCTATTAATCGCAGTATTGTTTCTAGGAGGAATGACTGCACAAGCAAACACAGTGACAGATCTCGATCACACTACAGAAAGAGGGCCACGTTACAATGTACCACAGTCTATCACATTTACTGAGCGAGGTATCACCTTTGAGGTATATACAAATGGACAGTTTGATTTTACACAACGTGGTAATAGATATCAAACTCGCACACAAGGGCGCAGAGGTTTTAATCAAGGTACGCCAGGACACGCCTACGGTGTAACATATCCTTACAGAAATAACACTTTTGTAAAGTATAACCGTCAAGGTGAAATTTATAAAGTAGGTCGTAATCTCATAGATTACAACCGTCGTGGTAAAGTAAGACAGATAGGTTCTGTTGCCTTAAGATATACAAATGGTCGTCTAGATCGTGTAGGAGATATGAAAGTGATTTATAATAGAAGAGGTCGTATTGTAGATCTTGTAGATTATAACTACCGTATACACAGAGCACAGCGTGCAAACGGAAGAAATATAAAGATTAAGAAGAATAAAAAAATACGTGTACGAGGATAAATGTTAATCCTCAAATACTAACGATAACTTTGGTTGGTTTGTTAAAGCCTCGATTTACAATTGTAAATCGGGGTTTTTCTATGTTATTAAGTAAAATTTCTATCTTTTAAACACATTACCAAGCAAGCTATCGATCGCGTTATTAATATCTAAAGAAAGTTCAAGCTTATAAGAAAGTATGAGGTATATACTTCCCAACATAGTGCCTTTTACAACAATTGCCACTAGCGGATTAAAAGAAAAATCCCAAAAGTAAAATCCACAAAACAAGGTAGCAATCACTCCACAGGTTAATAGCGACTTTTTAGAAAATGGTTGCATTTTAAATTTGGCTTGCACCACAAGTAATTTGGCAAGCGAGTAGCCTACCGTTGCGATAAGCGTTGCCACACCAGCACCATTTATACCCAGTGTGGGAATCAACACCATATTTAAAATTACTGCTACAATTACCGCCATAACACCTATTGCCAGTACAATACGATAATAATCACTATTAAATACAATAGCATTATTTATACCGAGACAGTTATCTAAAAGTTTTGAAGCACTTATACAAAGTACTACATAAATTGCCGTCGCATAAGCTGGACCTACAATGAGATAAAGGCTTTTAATGTTGCAGCAAATCAGTAAAAATAACAAGCCAGAAATCACTAATAAACTCAGGCTACTTTTCTTGTAAAGAATGCGCATATCCTCCCACTGTTTATTATTGAGCATCCCTGCCACCATCGGGTATGTAATCTGGTGCATTGCCCTCGCAGGCACACCTATCACCGTTGCGATGTAGATAGCAACTGCATAGTAAGCTACATTTTCTATCGCCACATATTTACCTATCATAAACTTGTCTATATCGATAAGCAAAGTCGCCCACAGAACCCGCAATTATGATAAGCGTGGAGTACTTTATAATAGCGGTGCGCTGTCTATCAAGTTTTGAGGGATTACGCTTTTGCGAAAGCGTAAAAACAGGCTTTCGTTGTCCAAAGGCATAGAGCAGCATCACAATCATTCTCACTACATAGATTGCAACCGTAAGCACTAGAAAAGTATCCACATTTATGATAGAAAAAGCCAGTAACACAAGAAGTAAGGTCACGCCCAAACGATGAAAAACCTCCTTTAAAAAATTACCGAACGTACTTTTGAGCTGCACTTTAGACCAAGAGAAAAATATCTCAAAATAAGCCGACGACAAGGCGATAATGAAGATATACCACACGTAGCCAGAAACAATCTCATTTTTTGACGAAAGGAAATCTGCAATTTGTTGATGTAAGAAATACGTGATTCCAGTAATGGGAATAATTAAAAATAGTGGTAAAACCAGCATCCAACTTAAAAAACGATCTTGATCTTCTCCCTCAAAAGATGAGTAAAACTTCACTATCGTGTTTTGAACCCCAAAAGCCAGAAAAGGCACTAAAATAAAAGCCGTAGAAAGAATAAAACTCACTAACCCATAATAGGTGTCGCTCATAAAATTTACGTACAAAAACAGTGTATTTACGGCACCTAGACCAAAACCTAAGTAGGTTGTGATAAGATTCTGAAAAGATTGTTTTAATACGATTCCCACAGTTTTCTTTTATAGTTGCGCTATTAAATAACTCAGTTGTGCTGTGAGCTCTCTCCTGTGGTATTTGGCTACTTCGGTTGTATTACTTTCATACTTGTAGTCACCAGTAAATAACGCTTCAATTACTGATTTCAACTTTTTCTCTTGACTGTAATTTACAAAACTACCTGTTGCTGTTTTTTCAATAATAGCTCCTATATCTGCTCCCTTTGGACCTATAGCAACTATTGGTCGCTGTGCGCTTAGGTATTCAAAAAGTTTTCCGGCTATGATGCCTTTCGTCTTTTCGGCGTTAATTTCTATGAGGAGCAAGGCATTTGCTTGTTCTTGTAATCGCTGTGCTTCTTGGTGACTTACATAACCTACAAGGTTCAATTGTGACTCTAGACCTGCTGCCGTTATTGTGTCAATGATTTCTTGACTTACTTTCCCTACAAGCTGTATTTCTAACGCTTTAGAAAAGGCTGGTAACTCATCACATAATGCTCTCAACACCTTCCACAACAACTGCGGATTACGGTCTGAGAGTAAAGAACCTATGTGAGATAGTACAAACCGCTCTGTAGGTTGATGCGGAGTGATTACTCTATCGTCAAACCCATTTGTGATAACGGTAATAGGTCTTTCGGTAATCGCTTGAAATTCTCTTTTTGTTCCTGGGCTGGTTACAATGATATGATCTGCAGTGGTGAGTACTTGCTTTTCTAACTGCTTGTGACGCGCTTTTGTTTTGGCGGTCATTAGGAGTTTGTCGTGATACCCAATAGTCGTCCACGGATCTCTAAAATCGGCTAACCAAGTTAGGTTGGGTTTCCAGCTTTTAAGTTGGTTGCCTATGAGATGTAGACTGTGCGGAGGTCCTGTAGTGATGATTTTTTCAATATCGTTTTCTTCGACGTACTTTTTCAAGTACTCCACAGAAGGTGCTACCCACCCTACTCTTGCGTCTGGCACAAAGAAGTTTCCACGCACGTAGAGCATCGCTTTTTGTAACAAGCTCTGCTTTCCTTCCTTAGGTAAAATGCCCGATGAGATGGTTTTAGTTTGCTTTCGCGAAAGCGTACTCGCCCACCCATACGGCTCTTTAATAGGTTGTTTAATCACAGTCACCTTATCTGAAACCTCAGCAACCAATGAATCATCTATGATAGGGTAACTAGGATTTTCTGGAACGTAAACAATAGGTTCTATGCCAAATTCTGGCAGGTACTTTGTAAACTTGAGCCATCGTTGCACACCAGGACCACCAGCGGGTGGCCAATAATATGCGATGATGAGTACCTTGTTATTCATTAAGCCTGTGCGTCTGTATCACGGTTTTTTACCGTATAGAATATTCCGCCCGCAACTAGTAAGAAAAGTAATAAACTACTGCCTAGCATAATCATCCCTCCGGTTTTTACCACTTGTGGCTCAAAAGTCATCACCACTTCGTGAGCGCCTGCAGGCACCTTTATACCTCTCAAGGCATAGTTTACTGGTAAAATGGTAGTTTCTACACCATCTACGGTTGCAGTCCATCCATTTTTGTAATAGTTCTCTGCAAAGACCATAAAGCCATCGCTTCCATTTTCTACTTGGTACACGAGTTTGTTAGGTTGTACCTCTTTAGTTTGTACCACAGCTGTGCTATCTCTACGAGGCTGGAATTTTCCTAGTTCCTCACGATATTCTTCACGGATGAGTACTGTATTTTTTGTGTCTACTTTTGTGAGACCATCAAACTCTGCATTATAATCTGGCACGTACTGTATCTCATTTACAAGCCAAGCTGGACCGTTTGCTTCTGGGTTTTTGCTTATCCCCATACCCTGCTCACTATCTTGAAGGATGTATTTTACATTGTACATATTAAGCACCTCAGCATTACCCTGAGCAATCTGCTGATTGTATAAATCATCAATCGTACGCGGTTGTACAGCTGAATAACCGTTAAGCGAATTGAAATAGTATGAAGTATGGCTATTATTAAATCCTCGAGCAAGATCAATCACGCGGAAGTAGCTATCATCCTTTCTGATTTCTTCATCTATGGGAGTAATCTGAAAGTTTTGATCATACTGTCGCTGAGTGATAAAGTTTTCTTCATTTACAGAACGTCTATCTACACCTACGAGGTCAAAAACTATGAGCGCACCAATGGTGATTATTGCAATGTTTTCTGAAATCTTTTTCTTAAGCGTTAACCACAAAGCGGTCCCTATAAAAAGCACAAATAGTAAAGACCTCAACACATCACTTTTTAATACAGCGAGGCGATCTTCTTTTATGGCATTTAATATTTCTGGTTGCTCGATGGCCATCTGTCCTTCAGCGGCAGAGCGTAGGTTAAATAAGCTTCCGCTAAAAAGGTAGAGTATCACAAAAAGACCTGCTAGCGAACCTATAGCGATGAGTAACTTCTTTTGCTTTTCGGCTTGATCTACTCGGTCGTTTAAAAACCTATGTAAACCTACCATTGCAGCGATAGGTAATAGTAATTCTAAAATCACCTGTATACTCGTAACCGCCCTAAACTTATTGTATAACGGAATGTAGTCAATAAAGAAACGTGTAATTCCTTCTACGTTCTTTCCCCAACTCAGTACTAAGGAAACAATCATACCTGCTAGTAACCACCAGCGCAATCTTCCATTTACTAGAAACAGTCCTAATAATGCAAGTGCAAAAACGGTTACACCGAGATATGGAGGAGCTTCTACAAAGGGTTGTTCTCCCCAGTACAATCTCGTTCCTTGGGCATAGTAACTTACTTCATTAGGAGGAACTCCTAACTCGCTTAACTTTTTCGCGAAAGCGGAATCACGACCCAAATCGGCAGCAGTACCAGTTCCCATAAAATCTGAAGCGATGAGATTGAGAGACTCTAGCTTACCATAACTCCACTGCGTGATATAATCAAAACCAAGACCGTCTTCTACTGCGTCTTTGGCTAGGTCATCTTTTAATAATTGCTCGCCACGTATACTTGTCTCTGCATACTCTGCAGTAGCAAGTAAGGTGGTTGCGTTTGTAGCGAGACCTAATAGTACAGCAATTACTAGTATTCCCGAAGCTTTAAAGAAATGTGGAAGTTGTTTTTTCTTGATAGCATCTATGAGGTATGCAATCCCTAAAATCACACAAAGCAACCCTAGATAATAGGTCATCTGGTAGTGATTAGCCTGTATTTCTAGCCCCATTGCAACGGCAGTGAGTAAAAATCCCCAGAGATATCGTTTCTGATACGTGAGTATAATACCCGCAAGTACGAGCGGAAAATAACCTATGGCGTGCACCTTTGAATTATGCCCTACGCCTATAATGATAATGAGATAGGTAGACAGGCCAAAGGCAAGCGCACCAACTACAGCAAGCTTCCAAGGAACGCGCATCACAAGCATTAACGCATAAAAAGAAATAAAATATAGAAAAAGATAATCTGCTGGGCGTGGTAAAAAACGAATCACACGGTCCAACTTATCCATCATATCATACTCAAACCTCGCTCCCATCTGGTAGGTAGGCATCCCTCCAAAGGCACTATTAGTCCAGTAGGTCTCCTCACCCGTCTCTGCTCTAAAATCACGATGTTGCTTTGCCATCCCTTCATAGAGCTTGATATCATTTTGATAAATGCGCTTTCCAGATAACACCGGATTGAAGTAAACCAGCGCCACGACTATAAAGCCAAGTACAACTAGAATATGCGGAAGGAGTTTTTTAAAATCGATGTTCATAGGTGTTATGTCAATAGTCGTTAGTCACCGAGCTTCCCGTTCTTGAAGGGTGACTCTGTTTTAATTTCTCACCGAGCTTTCCCCGTCCCTAAAGGGTGGCTCGGTTTATTCATTATAATTTTCACTCCCTTTAGGGCTGGGGAAATAAAAATTTTATTTCAAAGCTGCTACTAGCTCATCTATGTTTACAGTCTCTTGTGAGCCTTCTGCCATATTTTTGAGCGTGTATTGTTTTGCATCCATCTCTTCTTTTCCAGCTAGTACTAAAAAAGGAATATTACGACGATTTGCATACGTCATTTGCTTTTTCATTTGCTTATTGCTAGTCACAGCATCTGGATATAACTCGGCTGAGATTCCTGATTGGCGTAGCTTGCTTATCGCTTGCATTGCATAACCCGCTTCTTGATCCCCAAAGTTTACAAAAAACACTTTTACACCTTCTGTCGCCTCTTCTGGAAATAAGCCTAGCTCTTCTATTACAAGGTAAATACGGTCAAGACCAAAAGAGATTCCTACACCACTCATATCCTTAAGCCCAAAAATACCTGTAAGATCTGCATAGCGACCACCGCCACCTATACTTCCCATCTTTACACCTTCTGGAGCACTTACTTCAAAAATAGCTCCCGTGTAATAATTGAGTCCGCGAGCTAGGGTTACGTCTAGTTGTAGTGTTGCGGTTTGTAAACCTAAGTTCTCAATGGCATCATTGATAAATAGCAGTTCGTTAATTCCCTCCATTCCCATCTCAGAATCTGCGAGCAAGGTTTTAAGTGTTGCTAGCTGATCACCAAAAGTGCCAGATAGTGTAAACAACGGTGCTACCTTCTCTATCGCCTCTTGAGTAATGCCTTTGGCAAGCATTTCTTTAGTCACGCCCTCTTCTCCTATTTTGTCAAGCTTATCTAGCGCTACGGTAAAATCTATGAGTTTATCACTCGCGCCTATCACCTCTGCAATACCAGAAAGTACCTTGCGATTATTCATCTTGATAGTCACTCCCTCTAGCTTTAACGCGCTAAAAACAGCATCGTACAACTGTACAAACTCTACTTCTTGCCATAGAGAATCACTTCCTACCACATCTGCATCACACTGATAGAACTCGCGGAAACGTCCCTTCTGTGGGCGGTCTGCTCTCCATACGGGTTGCATCTGAAAACGCTTAAATGGAAATACAATATCATTTTGATGTTGTACTACGTACCTCGCAAAAGGTACCGTAAGATCGTAACGAAGTGCTTTTTCTGAGATTTGTGGTGTGAGTGCTGTTGAGTCCGCTTTCGCGAAAGCGTCATCCTTCACCTTACGTAAATAGTCACCACTATTAAGAATCTTAAATATCAAGCGATCACCTTCTTCTCCGTACTTTCCCATCAATGTGCTACTGTTTTCAAAACTAGGCGTCTCGATAGGCTGAAAACCAAAACGCTGAAACTGCGTGCGTATGGTGTTCATAATATAGCTGCGCTTTGCAACTTCTTCTGGTGAAAAATCTCTGGTTCCTTTAGGTATAGAAGGTTTTGTACTCATATTATATGTTAGACGTTAATCCTTTACGTTTATATTTTGGTAATCTGGTAATTGATTCTATTTGAATATCACCTTACACTTTACTTATTATAGAGGTTATTGCTCTTGCTTTCATCCACGACTCTCTCTTCATAGAGAAATACTGTTGCATTCACTTTTACTAATTGTACATCCTCAATTATTCACGTAATAAGTGCCTCTTAGTAAACTTATCGATTCTCCTTTTGTTTTGTTGTTGTAATAGTGATGGATAAAGGTTCATCAAAATATTTATAATAAAAATCATAGAACCAAAGACAATATTAATCTTCAGACTATAATAGAAGCAAAAAAAAAGCACAAAAATAAATGCCATTAAATGACTAATTTCTGCTCTTGTCATTTCTTCTCTTATTTCGAAAAAATCAGTTTTACTATTTTTAATCTTTATTTTTTGATTAAAAAATTTAAAGAAAGTATTTTCAATAACCCACTTGATATTTTTAATTCCAATTTTTCTATTAATTTTTTCACTTGTAATAAAATTGAGATTTGATAATTTCGAATAAAACCTTGTTTTCATAAGGATTAAGTTCACTATCATACCTACAATCCAGGATAAAAAAGCAATAGACACTCCAAAACTAATTCCCAGTATTATGTCTCTCATTATTCTCATGGAGAAAAGCAATCTTATTATTGCTTTCGCGAAAATGTGATAAACATCCACCAAAAGCTATTTTAAATTAATCATTGCTGAGAAGATGTTTACCGTCAAATCTCTGCAAATCCACTACCAACATTACCAAACGGCATTGCACAAATATCTTAAAAAATGAGGGGTTGCGAGCAAGATTTTGAAACTTTGACAAGACTTCTTATTTCATTATCTTCTTCTCATGTGAGTCGCTACGCAAAAACAGTGCTCTATAGCCCCGATTGTAGTGTAAATCCCGCAAGCAATGGCGTGGCCATGCTGAGGAATTGCAACGGAAAGCGGGAAGAAACGATCGCAAATACACACTACCGTTTATGCTCCTTATGGCTAAAACTGAAAAGAATCTAGAAATAATGGTAACGTTTTGACTACTTGATAGTCTTATTGTAAATTGTTCCAACCAATTCTGATCTAAAAATATGTTTTCACTCTTCCGCGAGAATCTTCGTATTGCCTTTGATAGTATCAAAAGTCAGCTCCTTAGAACTGTCTTAACCGTTTTTATTATTGCAATAGGAATTACGGCTTTAGTAGGTATACTTAGCCTTGTAAAGGCGCTTGAGAATACAATAAGCTCAGATTTTGCAAGTATGGGAAGTAATACCTTTAACCTGCAACGTTATGAGTTTACCTCTAGACGCTCTGATGAGAAGCAAGTCATTAACCCGATTATAGGCTATCGTCAAGTAAAAGAATTTACAGAACAATATAACTACCCTACTGCGCTTACGGCTATCTCTTTTCAAGGAACGCGTAGTGCTGAGGTGAAGTACGAAAGTGACAAAACAGATCCAGAAGCAAGTGTGGTAGGTGTGAATGAAAACTTTTTAAACAACTCTGGACTCAAACTAGAAAAAGGAAGAAACTTTACCTCTTTCGATATCGATAACAACACACGAGTGTGTATACTAGGAAGTGATTTTTATAAGAATATCTTTAAGGATGATAACCCTATAGGGAAAACCATAAGTATACGTGGTACCAAATTTAACGTAATCGGGATGCTAGAGGAAAAGGGTGCCACCTTTGGGAACAATCAAGATTTACGAGTACTTATCCCTATACAAGTAGCACGAACTATGTTTACGCAAGCTAATATCAACTATAATGTAAGTGTAATGGTAGAAGACACAGAACTTCTAGACAGCGCTGAAGAAGAAGCCATTCTCACTTTTAGAAACATACGTGGTCTCTCACCTGTAGAGGATAATAACTTTGGTATAGGCCGTAGCGATGACTTGATTAATCAGATTAGTGAGATTACTGGTGTACTAGGTGTTGCCGCCTGGGTAATTAGTATTATCACCATTTTTGGCTCATGTATCGCCCTTATGAATATTATGCTCGTTTCTGTAACAGAGCGTACAAGAGAGATAGGTGTGAGAAAAGCACTTGGCGCTAAAAAATCTGTAATTGCTGCTCAGTTTCTATATGAAGCAATTATCGTTGGACAACTAGGCGGACTTCTAGGAATCATACTTGGTATAAGTATAGGAGCACTAATAGCCTCTGTTGCTGGATTTGTATTTACAACCCCTTGGGGAGCAATCATTGCGGCGACAATTATAACTTTTGTCATTGCTATTCTATCCGGATTATTTCCTGCTATAAAAGCTGCTAAGCTTGACCCAGTAGAGTCATTGCGTTATGAGTAGTGCGTAGTAATTATCTAGATAATTTTATTCTTACAATCTGCAATTATTTATCAAAAGGCTATATTCGTATGACCTAACGATTCATGTATGCAACCCATTCATATTTTACTTCTCATTGGAGGATACTTTGGTGTCTTAATGCTTATAAGTTACCTTACAAGTAGAGGAGATTCTAACACAGATTTTTTTAAAGCTGGAAAGCAATCCCCTTGGTACCTTGTTGCTTTTGGGATGATAGGAGCTTCACTATCTGGAGTTACTTTTATATCTGTACCTGGATGGATTGAGGCATCAAGCTTTAGTTACTTTCAAGTCGTACTTGGTTACACTGTGGGTTATGCAGTCATAAGTCTTGTACTCCTACCACTCTACTATAAACTGAATCTTACTTCTATTTATACTTATCTTGAAGGAAGATTTGGTTCTTATTCTTATAAAACAGGAGCTTCTTTTTTCTTATTGAGCAGAATTATAGGCGCAAGTTTTAGATTGTATTTAGTAGCAAACGTGTTGCAACTACTCGTTTTTGATGAGATGGGTGTACCGTTTTTTGTAACCGTAACGATTACTATACTTTTAATTTGGCTATATACGTTTAAAGCAGGTATCAAAACTATTGTGTGGACAGATACCTTGCAAACACTCTTTATGCTTATCGCAGTAGGTGTGGCTATTTACTTTGTAAGTGACCAGATGGGACTAAGTACAAGTGCCTTAGTCAATCTTATTTCTGAAAGTGATATGAGTCAGATATTCTTTTTTGACGACTGGAAAAGTGGTGACTTCTTTGTAAAGCAATTTTTATCTGGAGCTTTTATTTCTATTGTAATGACAGGGCTAGATCAAGATATGATGCAAAAAAACCTTACTTGTCGTAATCTAGGTGATGCTCAAAAAAATATGTTTTGGTTTACTATCGTACTTACCATTGTAAATCTTGTATTCTTAGCACTAGGATTATTACTCACTGTATATGCTTCTCAAAATGGAATCGATGCTCACAAAGACCAACTCTTCCCTACAATTGCTGTAAATAGCGGCTTGGGAATAGGACTCGCTATTGTTTTCTTACTGGGATTAATTGCAGCTGCATATTCAAGTGCAGATAGCGCACTTACATCACTTACCACGTCTTTTAGTATAGACATACTAGACATCGAAAAAAAATATGATGCCGTAAAGCAAGTAGCAGTGCGCAAACGCATCCACATTGTAATGTCGCTTTTACTCATTGCCGTGATCATCATATTTAAATACGTAATTGCAGATGCTACAGTAATCGCAAAACTATTTACGTTTGCTGGATATACATATGGACCTCTCTTAGGCCTGTATGCTTACGGACTCTTTACAAAATGGAATGTAAAAGACAAGTTTGTCCCAGTAGTTGCCATTGCATCGCCTATTCTTGCATACATCATAAGTACGCTTTCGGCAGGTGTGGGATTTGAATTTGGGTTCTTTATATTAATCTTAAACGGTGCTTTGACCTTTTTAGGATTATTATTTATAAGAAAGTAGTTTATTACGATTTCGCGAAAGCGTACGTATAAAAACGAGAAAAATTTAATACTGGTCTGTGGCTAGTAATACTAGTGTACAAGCAACATCAACTTCGATATTGTGCTCTTGTAACTTTTTATAAAGAACAGGATTTTCTGTTCCTGGGTTAAAGATGACACGCTTAGGAGCCAGGTTAATTATGAAGTCATAATAAGCCTCTTGCCGCTGCGGATTAAGATATAGTGTAATAGTATCTAAATCTTCTTTAAGCTCATCTACTGCCTCTAAGGCTTGATCGAAAGTGATAATCCCTATATCACCTACCTTTCCTCCTCTTAAACCAACCGCAATAACGGGATGATTCTGAGCATTGAGACGTATGATTGCTCTATGTGAATATCTCTGTGGCTTCAATGAAGCGCCTATAACCATGGTTGCTTTTAACATAAGGTAAAGTTAAATAATAATTGTGGTGTAACGTTGACTCTTTTAAACCGTCTATAGGGTAAGTTAACTTATTTGTTAGGAACGTTTTTAATTCGTTTTGATGGTTAGTGTTTATTAAAAACGATACCTAACAAAGAAATCCCGAGAACTCGAGTCTCGGGATTTTGTTTTTTATGGCTTTTCAGGCCAAATACATCCTCCTTGGTTAAAATATTGTTAATTCAATCCTTGCCTTGAAACTTTGCTCACTTTTTCTCGTCTATAAGTATATACTGTAGTCTCAACACTAGAACTAGTATTTGGTTTTATAAATTATTTGAATTAGCCTTTAAAATATTTTAAACCTGTTTTCTAAAGAGTCTATTAGGTTTTAAAAGGTTTCTGCTAGCGCAGAAACCTTTTTTTTATGCGTGTTGTTTTCTATAAACACTAGGTAAACTCCATTTCCTTACTACAGCAAGGGTTCTTATAAGAATAGTGATACTACCTGCAACAAGCATAGCATAAACTTTAGGCATGCCGTAGGTTTCAAGTGACAAGTAGATACTTCCTCCTAGTATACATACAGTGGCATATATCTCTTTATGGAAAATCACAGGAATTTCATTACATAATATATCACGCAATACACCACCAAAACATGCAGAAATAGTACCTAGCACTACACAGATTACGGGATGTAACCCTGCTGCACTTGCAATTTGTACTCCAGCCATTGTGTATAAAGCAATACCAATGGTATCAAACAAGAACAAAGAACGTCTCACATACTTAAGCTGACTTCTAAAAATAATTGCTACAATAGTAGCAGCAAAAATCACGTATACAAACGTCATGTTAAGCATCCAGCTCACAGGGGTTTTCCCTATGAGTATATCTCTCAAGGTACCTCCCCCTACAGAGGTGACTAGTGCTATAATAAGAATTCCGAAGACATCCATCTTTTTACGCATGGCCGTGAGCGCTCCGGATATCGCAAAAGAGATCGTACCTAGAATATCAATAATTGTAGTAATCTCCATTATTGCTGTGTGTAGTAGTTATAATCTGCAAGGACACGCTCTACAAATTGAATATTATTCTCGTCTGGAGTAGTTACATCCATTTTCTCCCTGAGCCTATCTGCTAGTTTTACAATCACATTGTGATTACCATTGCGCTTAGCATTTAAAAATAGTGTTTTAATAAGCTGTACATCTTTATCATTAAAAACGGTCACTTGAGGATAGGTAGGCACGTAATCTACGGGAATATCTACTATGAGACTATCAGAAAGACTTACACGTTTCTTTTCTGTTATTACGGTAGTACCTGCTGCCATATCTCCTAAGCGCTGCCCTTTCTCGCTTATAAGTATACTTACCACGGCAATTCCCCCAGAGGAACCCGCAATATCGATAATGCGCATAATCCATCGTACAAAGTAGCTTCCAAAACCTGGTTTTGAACCATCTAGCTTGACTACTCTAATTTTCATGGCTGCTTTACCTGGTGTTTTTCCGTCCCAGAATGTTTCAAAAAGAATGTAATAAAGAAAAATAGGTAAGCCCAAGACTAAGTAGTAAGCCCATATATCACCCATAGACTGTGAGTCTAACCCAAATTGTGCAATCAAAAACAAAGAAAGAATCCAATAAGCAATCAAAATTACACCATCGATTAGATATGCAAGAATGCGATCGCCTATACTCGCAACATTCTGATAAATACTTACATTTTGGGCGGTTTCTATTTGAAAGTTATCCATATATTCTTTTTCTTTACCTCTATAACAAGTTGAAAATGCGTGAAGCTGCTTTTGTCAAGCAAAATAAGGATAAATGGTTAACATTCGAAAGTGTTCTGGTCAACAAAGATCAGATTCATCCAGATGAGCTATCTAGTCTTTACATGGAAGTGACAGATCACCTTAGTTATGCGCAAACATTTTATCCTCAAAGCAAGACTTTAGAGTATTTAAATCACCTTGCCTCTCAGTCACATCAAATCATATACAAGACAAAGCGTGAGTCAAGCAAGCGCTTTATAACATTCTTTACAGAGGAGTTCCCGCTTATTATGTATCGCTACCAGCGACAACTGCTTATCGCTTTTTTAACCTTTTTATTATTTAGCCTTATTGGCGCATATAGTGCTGCAAATGATGGCTCTTTTGTAAGAAGTATTATGGGTGATGGTTATGTAAACATGACACTCAGTAATATTGAGAAAGGAGACCCCATGGGTGTTTATAAGAAGCAAGGTGAACTCAATATGTTTTTAGGAATTACCATTAACAATATAAAAGTAGCATTGATGGCTTTTGTTTATGGGATATTCTTAACAATAGGATCGTTATATATCATCATGCGCAACGCTATCATGCTAGGCAGTTTTCAATACTTCTTTTTTGAGCAAGGCGTAGGCTGGGAGTCTGTGCGTACCATATGGATACATGGTACTATAGAAATCTCAGTGATAATCATAGCAGGATGTGCAGGCATGGTGCTAGGTAATTCTATTTTATTTCCTCAGACATACACGCGCCTAGAATCGTTTAAAAGAGGAATGAAAAATGGTCTCAAAATCGTTGTAAGCACCATACCACTATTTGTAATAGCAGGTTTTCTAGAAGGGTTTGTAACAAGACATACAGAAATGCCAGACTGGCTTGCAATTGTAATTATTGCAAGCTCTCTCGCTTTAATCATATTTTATTACGTGTACTACCCTATTAAAAAACATAAAGAAGAAGCTGCTAGACTAGCGCTTGTTCCTAATCTTGAAAATTTATAATTAATGACCTTAACTAAACTAGTGGAATTTAGAAAACAGCGTGAACTTGGCCAGATCATAAGTGATACATTCACCTTTTTACGCCGTAATGCAAAACCACTTCTCAAAGTACTTGTACGCACTTGTGCTATACCGTTCATACTTCTCATTGTTGCTGTAGGGTTCTACACGAACGCGACGGCGGGAGCAAATTTCTTAACAAGTTTTGGTGACGGATCTGATATGAGTAGCTTCTTCATCTCTGTTGCATGTCTTGCCATTGTAGGTATAATTTACAATTCAATGCTTTACGGAAGCGTTTCTGAATATATTAAAGCATACATCGCTGGAGGTGATGTTCCAGACACCACTGCAGTGGTAGATACCATTAAATCCAAGACTGGCACTTTTTTAGGATTAGGTTTTACAAACTTATTAATTGTGCTAGTAGTAGCGTTAGTTCCAGTTGTATTAGGTGGCGCCATATTTTCAACCGGATCAGAAACCATAGGCGTCTTAGTTGTTGTACTAGCCATCTTTCCTTTGCTTTATGTTTATGTCAAGCTTAGTGTCATCTTTCCTGCTATTATAGACAAGAATCTTAGTATAAAAGAAAGTATTAAAGAAAGTGCAAACTTAATTAAAGGCGAGTGGTGGATGACTTTTATAACGATAATCATCCTTGGGTTTTTAATTGGGGTAATTGGCTTCGTTTTTCAAGTTCCAGTACTTATTTATACGCTTATCAAGACCATAAGTAGTGTACAATCTGGCTCTATGGGTGATCCAGCAGCACTTTTTGACAATGTTTACCTAGTGTTACAGGTCCTAGCCTCTGCAATGAACTATATCTTATACACCATACTCGCCATCTCCGTAAACTTCATTTACTTCAACCTTAACGAGCGTAAAAATCAGACGGGAAGTCTTGATCAAATAAACAATATAGGTAGCAATAATGCATAAAGTATTGCTGCTATGTATGCTCTTTTTGTGTTCGCTTTGCGCGAAAGCTACCGCTATACAACAAACTCAGGAAGAAACTACAGCAGAGGAAATCGCTGAAGAGGAAGTAATCTATCCCGAAAACACCTATCACGATCCTCGTGGTATTGTCACTTATGACAACGAAAAACTAACACCGCTACCCATCTCTGAAAATAGTCTTGATAAATATAAACAAGACGATGAGTTCAATTATAAAGAAGCGACTCCAGAAGATACTTGGTGGTCACGTTTTAAAAGAAAAATTAACGATCTATATAACGCGTTCATACGCTGGCTCACTGGTGGCAACGAGGCTACGGGTTTTTGGGCAGTTATAGTAGAGCTACTACCCTACATACTCATCGTAGCTTTACTAGTGTTCTTTGTATGGCTATTTATGAAAATAGATAGCGGTTCCTTATTAATGGAAAAAATAAAAGCTCCTGAGACCTTACTATCAGATGATGAAGAACTGATACAGCGACAAGATTTAGACCAACTCATTGAGCAGGCAATTGCTGCTGGTAATTATAGACTAGCTGTGCGTTTTTATTATCTACGTATACTTCAGAAAATGAGTGAACAAGATCTTATAGACTGGCAAGTACAAAAGACAAATCATGACTATTTGTCTGAAATAGAAGACCTTAGTTTAAGAAGCCAGTTCAGAAAAGTGACAGATATTTACGACTATATCTGGTATGGAAATTTTGAGGTCGATGAGACCGCTTTCGCGAAAGCAAAAACCTCTTTCACCCAAATAAATAATCAGCTATGAGCAATAAGTTTAAAGTAATTGCTGGTGTGCTGCTACTTGCTCTTGCACTCGTTATTTATATGGAGTCAAGTACTAAGGAAGATATAAACTGGTATCCTAGTTATACAAAGACAGATAAAATCCCTTACGGAACGTATGTGTTACATGACCTACTAGAAAATAACTGGCAAGAGGATAAATTTAAGGAAGTGCGCATACCTCCTTATGAATTTATGTCAGATAGTACGGATGCGCATGGTACATATTTGTTTGTAAATGATTACATCCTTTTTAGTGAAGATGAATCACTCAAACTTTTATCATGGGTAAGTGAGGGTAACACGCTATTTATTGCAGCGAGAGGCATTGGAGAGACTATACTAGATACCTTGTCTCTAGAAACTGATCTCTATTATGATTATGATAATTTTGAGCGCAAGCCACTTGTAAATCTTGTAAACCCAAGCTTACGTAGAGAAACTCCATATTATCATGACGTTGAGACTACCGCTGGCTTTTTTGAAGAGGTAGATACCACAAATACGGTTGCCTTAGGAGAATTTGGCCTTATGGTTAATAAAGACACCATAACTGTAGCAGAACCTAGAATAAATTTTGTTAAACAAGATTTTGGCAAAGGTGAGATTGTCATCCATCTTATGCCTGAGACGTTTACTAACTATTTTATACTAAGAGAGGATAATTATACATACACAAAAAATGTACTCTCGTATCTAGATCAAGATGATGTGCTCTACTGGGATAATCACTATAAGAATGGTAAAACTATTTATACAAGTCCGTTGTATATATTCTTTCAAAATAGATATTTGAAGTGGGCATATTACATCCTACTTATAGGTGCTTTTTTATGGGTGGTTTTTGAAGGAAGGCGCAAGCAGCGAGCCATCCCTATTATAAAACCGCTACCTAACCAGACACTCACATTTACAAAGACCATTGCGGGAATGTATCTTGATAAGAAAGATCACAAGAGCATCGTGAGCCATCAAATAAGTCATTTTCTAGAGTTCATACGCAGTAATTATGCGCTTGATACAAATGTGATTAATGAAGGTTTTATCAATAAGCTAGCATCTAAAAGTGACAATACACTAGAACAGACTAAATCATTGATTAATTATATGGTGGCTTTAAGAGCTAAGCAAATTATAAGTCAGGAAGAATTATTAGAACTTAATAAACGCATAGAAGCATTTAAAAATCAAAAATAATGGACGATATCACACCACAAGATCCAGAAAATACAACAGATGGAACCACTAATGCTACTCCAACTCCATCGCAAGATGTAAATCAAACAGATGAAGGAATCGCGTTTACTAACAGGATTCCATTAGAAGAACTGCGCAATGCCGCCGAAGCAATACGGGCAGAGCTTGGTAAAATTATAATTGGGCAACACGAATTTATAGAGCTCCTCATTGTGGCTTTACTTTCTGACGGTCACGTACTCATCGAGGGAGTTCCTGGTATCGCAAAGACAGTAACTGCAAAGTTATTTGCAAAAACTCTTGATACACAGTTTGGACGTATACAGTTTACACCAGACTTGATGCCAAGTGACGTATTAGGAACTTCGATTCTCAATATGAAAACTAGCGAATTCGAATTCAAGAAAGGTCCTATATTTTCAAACATTGTTCTTATAGATGAGATTAACCGTGCACCAGCTAAAACACAAGCTGCACTTTTTGAATCTATGGAAGAGCGCCAGATTACTATAGATGGTACAAAGTATACTATGGAACCTCCTTTTATGGTGCTAGCAACTCAAAACCCAGTAGAGCAAGAAGGTACATATGCACTACCAGAGGCACAACTAGACCGTTTTCTATTTAAAATCAAAGTAGATTACCCTACGCTAGAACAAGAAGTTGCTATACTGCAGAACCATCATGACCGTAAAGGTGGTGCCCCACAAAAAGGTATTGAGGCCGTACTTAATCCTGTAAAACTAGCAGATTTTAGAAAGCAAACGCAAGAAGTACTTATAGAAGAGAAAATTTTAAACTACGTTGCAGAGATTGTTGTAAAATCTAGAACGCACCCACATTTATACCTTGGAGGATCTCCTCGTGCCTCACTAGCAATTATGAATGCTTCAAAAGCATTTGCTGCCATTGCAGGTAGAGATTTTGTAATTCCAGAAGATGTAAAACGTGCGGTTATACCAGTAATGCGTCACCGCCTTATACTCGCTCCAGAGCGTGAAATGGAAGGAATGACCACAGAGCAAGTCATCGACATGATTGTTCAATCTGTAGAAATACCACGTTAAGAGTGGCTATTATAAAATTTATAAAAGGTTTTTTTGTTCACCAGCGTTTATTCTATGCGCTGGCATTTATAGGTGTGCTTTATTTAATTTCCTATTGGTTTAATAGCCTTTTTGGAATTACTAATATCTTACTACTAGTACTGGTACTCGCATTTTTTGTGGATGCATTAGTTCTTTTTCGCGCAAGCGGAAAAATTAGAGGTGTAAGAGAGCTTCCAGAAAAATTCTCAAACAGTGATGCAAACGAGCTTCCTGTAGTTCTTGAGAATAAATACCCATTTGCAGTTACGCTTGATATTATAGACGAAATACCAGAGCAGTTTCAAAAACGTGATTTTAGTAAAGTAATTGAGATACCAGCACGAGAAACAAGGTCATTTGTATATTCTTTGCGTCCTACAGAGCGTGGTGAGTACACCTTTGGGCATCTCAATGTGTACGTGAGCACAAAGCTCAAACTTGTAAAACGTCGCTACCGCTTTGAAAAAGATCAGATGGTAAAGGTGTACCCATCTTTTATCCAGATGAAAAAGTATGCATTTCTTGCCCTAGATAATAGACTTACTATGCACGGCATGAAAAAAATACGCCGCCTGGGACACACGATGGAGTTTGAGCAAATTAAAGACTACGTCCCTGGTGATGATGCACGTACTATTAACTGGAAAGCAACGGCAAAGCGTGCGAGCCTTATGGTAAATCAGTTTCAAGACGAGAAGTCGCAACCTGTATATGCGCTCATAGATGCTAGCCGCGTGATGAAGATGCCTTTTAAAGGCCTGACGCTATTAGATTATGCGATTAACAGTACGCTTGCATTTTCAAATATTGCTCTAAAGAAAAAAGACAAAGTGGGCATGCTCACCTTTGCAGAGACTATTAAAAATCACCTTCCTGCGAGTAGTAAGAAAACGCACCTGCAGACTATTCTAGAGGTGCTTTACAATATTGACACTAAGTTTTTAGACAGTGATTATGGTGCGTTATACAACCAAGTAAAACGTAAAATCACACAGCGCAGCTTACTACTATTGTATACAAATTTTGAGCACCTAACTGCGCTTGAAAGACAGTTGCCTTATTTAAAAGCGCTTTCGCGAAAACATGTCTTGGTAGTTATCTTTTTCCAAAACACGGAACTCGATCAGCTTATTGCAACACCTGCCGAAACACTTCCAGAGGTGTATCATAAAACGATTGCCCAAAAAGCAGATCTTGATAAAAAAGTAATGGTTGCACGACTTGAACAATACGGTATTCAAACCATATTAACCAAGCCAGATGATCTCACGGTAAGTACTATTAATAAATATCTAGAAATTAAAGCAAGAGGCCTATTATAATCTGTCGATTTTTGCATTAGAATTCGGATAGACGAAGTCTTCTATATATATTTGTCCCTTAACTAAAATCACAACAAATGTCGTTGTCACCACTTCAAGCCATCTCACCTATTGATGGTCGTTATGCTTCAAAAACAGAAACTTTAGCTCCTTTCTTTTCTGAAGCCGCACTTATCAAATACAGAGTAAAAGTAGAAGTAGAATATTTTATCGCTCTATGTGAGTTACCACTCCCACAACTTGAGGATGTAGATAAAAGTGTTTTTACCGCTTTGCGCGAAATTTACCAAGACTTCACTACAGAAGATGCGCAGGCAATAAAAGACATTGAGAAAGTAACAAACCACGATGTAAAAGCGGTAGAATACTTTATCAAAGAAAAATTTGACGCACTCGATCTTGCATCATATAAAGAGTTTATCCACTTTGGATTAACGTCTCAAGATATTAATAATACTGCGATCCCGATGTCTCTTAAAGACGCGATGAATCAAGTATATATTCCAGAACTATTGGAGGTTGTAGATCACCTTAAACAACTTGTAGATGAGTGGGCAAACGTTCCTTTACTAGCTCGTACACATGGACAACCAGCTTCTCCTACTCGACTAGGAAAAGAGATTGAGGTTTTTGTGGTTCGTATAGAGGAGCAACTTAATCTATTAAATGATATTCCTAGTGCTGCAAAATTTGGTGGTGCTACAGGAAACTTCAACGCACATAAAGTAGCATACCCATCTATAGACTGGAGAGCATTTGGTAAATCATTTGTACATGACACGCTTAAAATGCACCACTCCTTCCCTACTACACAAATAGAGCACTATGATCACATGGCGGCATTATTTGATGGACTTAAACGTATTAATACCATTTTAATTGATCTTGATCGTGATTTCTGGACCTATGTGTCTATGGATTACTTCAAGCAGAAAATTAAAGCTGGAGAAGTAGGTTCTAGTGCAATGCCACATAAAGTGAACCCAATTGACTTTGAAAACAGTGAAGGAAACTTAGGTATTGCAAACGCTATTTTTGAGCACCTTTCTGCAAAGCTACCTATCTCAAGACTACAAAGAGATCTTACGGATAGTACAGTATTAAGAAACATAGGTGTTCCATTAGGACATACATTAATAGGATTACGTTCTACCGTAAAAGGATTGAACAAACTATTAATAAACGAAGAAAAAATCGCTGCCGACTTAGAAAATAACTGGGCTGTAGTAGCTGAGGCTATCCAGACTATTTTAAGAAGAGAAGGATATCCTAATCCTTACGAAGCGCTCAAAGCACTTACGAGGGTAAATAGTAAGATTACAAAGAAGTCTATGGCTGAGTTTGTAGATACACTTGAGGTAAGCGCGGCAATTAAGAAAGAATTAAAAGCAATTACTCCTCAAAATTATACGGGAATATAGTAGTTCGCTTTCGCGAAAGTGTTATAAAATTACAAAAGGGATAAGCATTGTGCTTATCCCTTTTTTTTGATGTATCAGGAAAATCTCAACTATACTATAAACCAAAGTATTGTAGAGACAATAAGTCCTACAATTGCGATAAGGGAGGTCATGACTGTCCATGACTTAAATGTTTCTTTCTCTGTGAGACCTAGGTATTGCTTTACAAGCCAGAAGCCACTGTCATTTACATGAGAAAATATACTTGCTCCTGATGCTATTGCAATCACAAGCACTGCTAGCTGTGGCGCGCTAGTTTCCGTTAGTCCTAACAACGGAGCTGTTATTCCAGCAGCTGTAATCATAGCAACCGTTGCGCTACCTTGTAACACTCTTACAATAGCTGCAACTAGAAAACCAAAAACCACAGGAGGAAAGAAGTCGCCACTTAAACTTTCGGCAATCATTGTGCCTGCACCGGTATCTATTAATATTTGTTTAAAAGCTCCACCAGCACCTGTTAGTAAAATAATAACTCCTGCTGGATAGAGAGATTTTGTAGAAATATCAAGAAGCTCATCCTTAGTAAATCCTTTTCTAATCCCTAAGAAGTACCAAGCAACTACATTTGCAATGATAAGCGCTACAAATGGATGACCAAGTAAATCTGCTCCAAAAATGAGCCAACTAGGTAAAGCTCCTTCCTCAAATAGCGGACTGTTAAGTACGGTATTACACACGATTAAGAAAATAGGAATCGCGATTATTAACAGAATAGTTCCGGCACTTGGTGCATTTGCTGGTACTTCCATTTCGGTTACCATATCTTCTGGAGATGTGATGTCCATCCTTTTTGATAAATACCGTGCAAGTAATGGCCCAGCAATAACAGCCGCAGGTAAACCAGCTAAAAATCCAAATATTATAACATAGCCAAGATCGGCTCCTAAAATTTCGGCTACAGCAATAGGTCCTGGTGTGGGTGGTATAAAGGTATGCGTGATTGCTAGTCCCGCAAGCAGCGGGATAGCATATAGAAGTAGCGACTTTCCCGTTTTCTTCTGTAATGCGTAAACGATAGGTATTAAAATGATAAATGCTACATCAAAAAATACGGGAATAGCGACAAAAAATCCCGTGAGCATTATTGCCCAAGGAGATTTATCTATTCCAAATTTCTTAAGTAGGGATTCTGCTAGTCGCTGTGCTCCACCTGATCGTTCTAAAATAGCGCCAAATAAAGCTCCGAGCCCAACTACCGTGGCTACAAAACCTAAGGTTCCCCCCATTCCGTTCTTTACAGAATCGAGAATAGATTTCGGCTCCATGCCAGCAATTACACCCACTACAATACAAGTAATAAGCAATGCTAGAAACGCCTGAATTTTGAGCCTAAGGATTAAAAGAAGTAAGACCGAAATCCCAGCAATTACTGCTAGTAGTAGTTGATAATCCATAAACCTATTGTTCTATAATTTGTTGTATTCTTTTTATGATGTCTTCTTTTGCTAAAGTAGCTGCCACATGAATACCATATTGTGGTACTTCTAGTGTATCAAACTGAGACTGTAATAACGAAGGGTTAAAAAAATGATTCTTCCTAGAAGCAAGCCGTTTACTCAGTGCTTCAAAGTTTGCATCAAGATAGATAAAGTTTTGTTTTGCTTTTTCAAAAGCAGATTGAGAAAATAGGCGTTCCCTATAAATCTCCTTGAGTGCTGAGCAAGCAAGAACCGCTCCTTGATCACTTGACCACTGCTGTATCTCTCCAGCCAGACTGTCGAGCCACGGCCATCTATCCTCATCTTGTAAGGGTATGCCAGATGCCATTTTATCTACATTAACTTGGGGATGAAAATCATCTGCATCATAAAAAGGAACTCGTAATTGCTTAGATAACATCTTACCAATGGTGCTTTTTCCGCAACCGGAAACGCCCATAACTATGTATACATTCTTCATTAACATACGGTATTTACTCGATCGTCCATGTAATAAAGGACGAACATCATTCCTTAGAAGTGTTATAATGAACACAGCATCTCTTGTATTGATTGTGTTACTTTAAAAGTATCATAAGTTTAGCTAATATAAGATTACTGATGATAAAGAGCTCTTGAATGAGATAAAGTTAAATTATCCACTTCGTTTCATTTCGACTATAAATCTATCTTTTTAAAAAAATCCCATAAGTTGAGTAGCGTGTGTTTCACCGTTAAAGCACACCTTGCTAAACTCTCTTATTTATATAATCCATTTAGATTCCTTTTGTCAACTTTAAAACCAAGAAATATATAAACTCATCCATAAAACCTTTAAAACGTTCATGTATCTATACAATTCATTGTACATTATTTAAAATAAAATAGCCGATTCATAAAATTATGAATCGGCTATTTATGTTTTACGCTTTCGCGAAAGCGGGCTATTATTTAATATATACCGTCTTTTTATTTACAAACTCTTGAATACCATCTATGGAGAGTTCGCGACCGTATCCCGAAATTTTTGTACCTCCAAAAGGAAGGTTAGGGTTACTCTTGACCATATCATTTACAAATACAGCACCATCTTCAAACTGCGGTATTAAGGTCTCCATGCGTTCTTCACTCTCTGTAAAAATAGATACGCCTAAACCAAAATCAGATTGATTTACTAGATTCAACGCTTCTTCGTCAGTTTTAAATGCGGTGACTCCTATTACAGGCCCAAAGGTTTCTTCTTTAAATATTGTCATCTCTGGTGTCACTCCTGTAACTATCGTTGGCTCAAAATAAGCCTTCTGTCTGTGCCCACCTATTAATATTTTTGCTCCTTCGGCAATTGATTTATTTAGTTGGTCTTCTAACTCTTCGGCAAGGTCTTCACGAGCCATTACTCCAATATAGGTATCTTCATCCATAGGGTCACCAGATTTTAATTCTGTCACCGCTTTCGCGAAAGCATCTAAAAACTTGTCTTTAATACCTTCATGGATGATGAGTCTTTTACCAGCGATACAGCTCTGCCCTGTATTTTGAAAACGCGCTTGTACACACGTTTGTACCGTCTCCTCAAAATTGCAATCGTCAAAAACTACGAGTGCATTACTACCTCCAAGCTCGAGGACAGATTTTTTAATTTCGCTTGCTGCTGTACTTGCTACCGCTGCTCCTGCTGGCTTACTACCAGTAAGTGTTATTGCCTTAATACGAGAATCTCGAACGATATTTTCTATACGCTCACTGCCTACGGCCATGTTTTGAAAACACCCCTTAGGAAGTCCTGCTCGTTCAAACACTTTTTGAATATTTTCTGCACTTTGCATAACATTACTCGCGTGCTTTAACACACCTATATTACCTGCCATCAGAGCTGGAGCAATGAATCTAAAGACTTGCCAGAATGGGTAATTCCACGGCATTACGGCAAGTACAACACCTATAGGTTCGTATCTCACATAACTTTTTGAAGCATCTGTTTTTATCTCTTTAGGTGCTAGTTGTGATGGTGCATTTTCTGCATAATAGTCACATACCCAAGCACACTTTTCTACTTCGGCAATGGCTTGTGTAATGGGCTTACCCATTTCCTTAGTCATTGTTTCTGCATATTCTCGAGCATTCTTTCTTAATTCCTTTGCCACATTGTTAAGATGTTCCGAACGCTCTGCAAAAGTGGTATTACGCCAAGAAAGAAAGGTTTGTTGTGCATTTTCAATTTTATCTTCTATCTCTTTTAAGTTAAGGGCTTTTATTTTGGCTATTTCTGTTCCGTCATACGGATTTGTAGATACTATATTCATAGGTCATTTTTTTATAAAGTTACTCCGTGCAGATTGTTTAAGGATAAAGGTTAAGAGCATTTTAACTTGTGGGGACTAAAAGGTCTTAACAAAATGTGAATTGATAAGGTTTTAAGAATAAATGCAGCTAAGAGCAGTATTTTTAGGTAACCAATCAAAACTATGCCCTTACAAAGTACAAAAACAACCATTACAGAAGCATTTCAAAATTCTGTGAGCGACTTTATAGATCAACTCCCGCAGATTGCGATGGGTATTCTTATCGTGGTTTTAGGAGTTTTAATAGCTGGATGGATAGGTCGATTTGCTAGAAAAAGAATTTCTGCTAGAACAGAAGATCCTTTGATGAGTAAATTTCTAGGAACAGCCATAAGATACACCTTTATAATAATCGCAATAATGCTTGCACTTAGAGCTGCAGGTCTAGGAGGTATAGCAGCCGGAATACTTACAGCAGCAGGAGCTAGTGCTGTTGTCTTGGGATTTGCTTTTAAAGATATTGGCGAAAATTTTATTGCAGGAATTATTCTTGCTTTTAATAGACCCTTTGATGTTGACGATACTGTTGAAATAGGTTCAAATTTCGGTAAAGTAAAAACCCTCGATCTTAGGTACACAAAGTTAAAAACCTTTGATGGTAAAGATGTTTACATACCCAATAGTGATGTGCTTACCGAACCTGTCACAAATTACACAGAGGACGGCTTTTTCAGATGGGATTTTATCATTGGAATAGCTTATGAAGATAATATAGAGGGAGCAAAAGAGACAGTACTAGAAGCATTAGCCAAAGAATCTAGCGTTATTAACGACGATATACATGAAAACTTTGTTATTGAAGATGAGCTTGCAACAAGTACTGTAAACTTAAAAGTTTTCTTTTGGGTAGATACTAAGGACTTTAGAAAACAAGCACTAATTACAAAAGGAAATGTGGTGCGTAATGTAAAAGAAGCATTAGAAGATGCTGGATATTACATGCCGGCAGATATACAAGAAATTAAACTCTATGGCGGTGCGAAAGAATTTCCACTTAGCCTTCGTCAGTTTTCTGACAAATAATAATTATCATAAATAAAAATCAATACTATGGAAGTAATATTTGAATACCACGATGTAACTGCAAGTGCAGAATTAGAAGCTTTCGCGAAAGCGGAATTAAAAAAATTAGGAGATAAATATCAATTTGCTCACAGAGCAGATGTTTTCTTCAAAACCGAAAACACTTCAAGTGATGAAACTGGAAAAATAGCGGGAGTACAAATAAGTATGCCTGGTCCAAGGCTATTTGCCGAACATAGCTCAGACGATTTTTATCCTTCGTTAAAAGAAGCGATAAATGAAGTAGACCGCCAACTCAGAAAAAAGAAAGAAAAGATGCAGTCTCACCACTAATATAAATCACTATGCCAACTGATATGACACTAGCAACAGACAATAACGAATTAATAGTAATCTACTCTTCTGAATCAAGTATTGCAAAACAGACGCTTGGTTATGCAAAAAGTAGCGATGCAAAATTAAATTTAATCAACATCTCAGATGCAGGACTTACGGGAACGCAGTGGAGTGAAGTGGCAGATTTACTAGGAGTGAGTATAAATGAACTCGTTTCTAAAGATCATCCTGAGGTTGATAATTTTGTAAAAGATGCAACTATGAGTGATGATCACTGGATTAAATTTATACAGAATAATCCAAATGCGATACAAAACCCTATACTCATACAAGGAACAAGAGCAAAGCAGATTACAACACCATCACAGGCAATGCAATTTATTGAAGTAGACTCTGCTGGTCTTGAAAAACACAATTTAGGCGAAAGCCCTGAGATTTCTTCAAATACTGATAACGAACATCAAGTTGATTAATTGAGTTTGCAGTAAATAAAAAAGAGCCACATATTAAAATATGTGGCTCTTTTAGTTATAGGAACAATTTTGAAAATTATTCTCCTTTAAAAGTATCTTCATTAAAGTTTCCATTAAAAGTGAAAGACTTCTGGTTTTTTCTAGAACGCGTTTTTGTCTCCTCTCCTTGTAAATCTTCTGGAAGTTTTTCAATATCCCCTCCATAATATCCTACAGCAATACCAGTTGCAATATGATAATCATCTGGCACATTAAATTCAGACATTGCTTTTTTGTAATCCACACCAGCCATTTGATGTAATGCAATACCCATATGTTCGGCTTGCGCAGAAACATTACCCATAAAAAGTCCTAAATCATGTAAAGCATGAAAACTCTCTTTACCGTCATCGTTAGTTTTTTTATAACCTCCTAAAAATAATGCTTGAGCATTATTTGCCCAAGATTGATTAAACTCATCAAGACAATTAAAAATACGGTCAAAAGCAGGACTTCCTTTAATACCCCAAATAATTAACCAAGGTTGTAAATTATTAGAACTCGCAGCCCATCTACCAGCCTCAAACATTGTGCGCAATTCTTCTTCGCTTATCTTGTCATTAGTAAAAACCCTTGGACTCCATCTACTTGCTAAAATGGGAAGTATTTCAAATTCGGTATTTGCTTTTTTCATAATTCTTTTTTTTACAAAAATATTTTTATGAGCCGACATAGCTCAGATATTTAATAATAATTAACAAAAATCAAAATTAAATTTAGTCTCTATCAATAATTATGGGTTTCATTACAAATAATGCAAAAAAAAGCGGATTATTTTATCACAATGAGCCAAATATATACTTTGTGTTAAGTTTGTGATAATAAGCAGTTAATAATTGCCAAATCCCTTGACTAGGTTATAAATATTCCTATTTTTGCAGCTTGAATATTTCAAACAAATACTTTATTATGAAAAAAATTTCACTTGCTATAGTTGCCCTTGTTGGAATGCAATTAGCATCAAATGCACAAGAAACACTTGATACTCCTACAAACGACTTTAATAAGTGGTCTGTAGAGCTTACTGGTGGTGTAAACAAACCTGTAAGACCATTGTCTTCTGGAGCTTTCTCTAACACTCCATCTCTTTACACTGTTACTGGTGGTGCGAGATACATGTTCAATGAAAAGTTTGGACTTAAAGGAGGTGTTGCTTACAACAGCTTTAAGAATGATGATGAAAGCCGCGAATTTGATACTGCGCTTTACAACTTCTCTTTAGAAGGTGTTGTAAATGCTGGTAACATTCTTGGTTTCAGAGAATGGACAGATACTTTCAATGTACTTGTACATGGTGGTATGGGATATTCTGCACTAACAACTGATGCTCCTGCTGTTGAAAGAGATTTCGGTGATGCAGACCAAATGTTAAGCTTCATGGTTGGTGTAACTCCACAGGTTAAGCTTTCAAACAGAATCGCACTTGTTGCTGATTTTACTGCAGTAGGTAATGTACGTCAAGACTTAACATTTGATGGTGTTCAAGCTGGAGGAACTAAGGGATTTGATGGTTTTTATGTAAACGCTACTGCTGGTATTAACATTTACTTAGGTAAAGCAGAGAAGCATGCAGATTTCTATTCTAGTGCAAATACTACAAAAGAAGAGCTTACAGACTTACAAAACCGTCTTACTAAAGTAGAAACAGATCTTATCGATACTGATCAAGATGGTGTTGCTGATTACTTAGATCGTGAGCCAAATACTGTTTCTGGTGTTGCTGTAAATACTAAAGGTATTGCTGTAGACAAGAACACAAACGGAGTTCCTGATGAATTAGAATCTTCTTTAGATGCACGTTATGCTAAGAAAGGTGAAATGAACACAACACAGCCAGTAATCAAAAGTGGTGGTGATGTAATAAGAAAACTTATCGACGATGGATATGTAAACGTATACTTCCAATTTAATAGCACTAAGCCAGAAACTTACAGCTTAGAGTCTATTAACTACCTTATCAAGTACATGAATGAAAATTCAAATGTATCTGCTCAATTAGTTGGATATGCTGATGAGATTGGAAACACTGGATCTAACCAAGGTCTTTCTGAAAGAAGAGCTCAAAAAGTAAAAGATATTATGGTAGCTGCAGGTATTTCTGCTAGCCGTCTTACTGCAACTGGAAACGGTGAAGATGCATCAGTAGATAAAAATTCTGCTCCTGCTCGTCAGTTAGTACGTAGAGTTACTTTTAAACTTAACTAGTCGAAAGATTACTTTAAGTGTTAATTGCAGAGCCTCCGATTTATCGGGGGCTTTGCTCGTTAATAATATGTTGAGAAGTTATAAGATAACAATTGCTACCCCACCTATCATTCCTTAACTTTAGATAAAACAAAGCGTTATGAATGATAGACCAAACGATATTAAAAGGATCAGACCGGAAATACCTAAGGCAAGAGTACATGACCACATGAGTGATGAAGAGCGTTTTCAGAACGCTACGCTTAGACCCATTGTAAAACTTCAAAATCCGCTGCTAATCGAAGTTTTTAAGTCATACATAGTAAAGAGGAAGAATGTCTTTCATAATTTAAGTCTAGAAAAACGACTATCTTATATTGAAAATGCGGTCAATAAGGATATGAAATTCCGCAATAGTGTAAGAGGTATGATTGTAGGTCACTTTACTGTAGATGAGTATATGCAATATAATAGCGACTCGTCTGCCTACAATAAGCGTATTGCAAACTTAATAAGGGAGCGTCTTATTAGTCAAGTGCAACTCTTTGATAAACCTAAAGAAATAGCAGATACCATATAATTATGCAAATACCAACTGATGTGCCAAAACCACAAAATAATAGCCCAATAGATCCCTCATCGCCTATTGAGCTTTTTATTTTTATAATTTTACCTATTCTATTAATTATAGTCTACTTCGTAAATAGAAGAAGAGTCAAAAATAAGAATAAACAGAAATAAATCTAAAGTAATGACTCCCCGTTGAGATCAGTTGTCAATACATCACTCATATAATCAAAAAAAGGTCGCAGTAGTCTGAAGTGATTTAAAGCAATCTTCGTAAAATCTGGAGAGGTGATTTCTTTGTCTGTAAAATTCTTCCTAACTACAAAGTTTTTAAGTCTTATGAGATCAATATTGGGATCATTTACGTCAAAGCCCCTAGGTGCTGTCTTAACCGCATTCCGTGTCTCAAATGAGCCACCAAACGCTTTCGCGAAAGCGATATCTGAGAGTATCTCACGTATCTCACTAGCATCTAGATGAAATTCTGTGCGTATGCGCTTTAAATCTGCTGGTTCTGGATTAAAAAAGCCGCCTGCTATTGCAGATTTATTACCGGGCTCAATTCTCAGATAATACCCACCACGACGGTGTGCTCCAGCCCTACTAAAGCTTGCTGAGCGATGCACGTTGTAAGGTGTTTTATCATTACTAAACCTTACATCCCTATTGATACGAAACACTTTGAGTTTTTCAATTTCGTCAGTTTCATTAAGTCCATTCACTATAGATGCATAAACCTGCTTTAAGGCTTTCTCACTAGCTTGGTACTCTTTCTTATGCTCTGTCATCCACTCACGCGAATTATTCTCACGTAATGATTCAAGAAAAGATAAAGTAGATTTAGGTATCGAAGAAGTCATATGTTCATTTTGCTGAGTTACTAAATTAGCCATCAATTTATAGAGTTGCAATACTGTATTAAGGAAAGAGTAAATTGTCTAAAATAATTGCATTAAAAAACCATCACAATAAAATGATGGTTTTTAAAATTATCTATATTAGATTAAATTATGCATGTTGTAAATCATGCTTTCCTTCTTTGATTTCTTCAATTAATTTATCATTAAATGCTGGTAAATCATCTGGATTTCTACTTGTTACTAAGGCCTCATCTACTACGACTTCTTTATCTACCCATAGTGCTCCTGCATTTTGCAAGTCTGTTTTTATACTGTTAAACGACGTCATCGTTCTTCCTTTTACTACATCTGCCTCAATTAGCAATTGCGGTGCGTGGCATATTGCTGCTACTGGCTTACTTTGTTTAAAAAAGTCTCTTATAAAAATGAGCGCATCATCATTACGTCTTAACTTATCAGGATTAATTACTCCTCCTGGTAACATTAATGCATTATAATCCTTTGCACTTACATTATCTAACGTATCTGTTACATCGTAAGAATTAGACCAGTTTCCATCTGCCCATCCTTTTATAGTTCCAGATTTCTCACTTATAATATCTACGGTGAATCCTTCGGCTTTCATAGCCTCCATAGGTGATTTTAACTCACTTTCTTCAAATCCGTCTGTTGCTAATATTGCTACTCTCTTATTCATAATCTTTCTATCTTTTGGTTATACAATTAATTATGATACAAAGATACTAGGAGGCCTGAGCTAGCTTCGTTAATGAGATGATAAGAAAAATAGTGTTGTGGTTAAACCTTTATTAATGTGAAGGATCTTTTGTTAAGATTGTTAAATCTGAACATTTTGAAGCATCAAACCGCTGGCTTGAGCAATTCTAGTCAATTTAATGTCATTGCCAGCGTCCAAGGTTTTCTTGAAAAAATCTAAATCTGCTTTGCCCTCGCCTATATCAAACAGCATCCCCATCATTAATCTTATTTGATGCCTTTTAAAACCTTTACCGCTTACGCGAAAGGCAAAGCTCTCCTTAGGAAAGAAATTTGCTGTGTATAGTTCGTTTGGCTCTATTACAGAAGAAGATATAGTACCTATCGTCTTAGTCTCCGGATTGGGCTTATAAGCATAAGATCTAAAATCATGTTCACCTTCAAATAATCTAGCAGCCTCTTGCATTAAATTAATATCTAAAGAACCCGCGATATTAATCATATATGGTGCAGCAAATGGATGATTCTTTTCTCCGTAAGAAAAGAGATAGACGTACTCTTTAGATAAAGGAGCATCCATTACATTAAATTTTTTATCTACTTGAGTTATCTCAAGGCATCTTATATCTTGAGGTAAATTATCATTAAGAAGTGTGAGAAATCCCTCCTCAGGGAGCGGACTGTCGTTTAAAAATAACTCAACATATGCAACATTTGCAGAGACCTTTGCATCTGTTCTACCAGATGCTAGAAGTTTGAAGTTTTTACGGTCTAATACGTATGAAAAAGTACGTTCCATCATACGCTCTACAGTGAGAACATCTGGCTGTTTCTGCCAGCCATGATAACGAAATCCTAAATATTGAATCTTAAGAAGGTAATAAAAGCGCTTGTCAAACATTCTTCAAAAGTAATTGCCTTACATCAATTAAAGTTTGATAATTAAAAAATAATTGTAAATTAAAACACAAATATCTCAAAACCAATCTCTATGACAACCTCACAAAAACCTTCTACACTATTTTGGATTATTGCCATTGTACTACTCCTATGGAATCTTATGGGAGCAAGTGCTTTTATAGTAGACACCTTCTTTACAGATACTCTTGCTGGCACTTATAATGAAGAACAAATGAACGCCATTAACGCAACACCCATTTGGTCAAAAGTATTATATGGTATCTCAACTATAGGCGGTCTAGTAGCCGCTATACTCTTAATTACTCGTAAAACAAGTGCTCTAAAAGTATATGCAATATCACTTATTGCAATAATTATACACACAGTTTACAATATAGGATTTGCTGATGCCATGGAACTTTTTGGCGTTGGAGAAGGCCTAATTTTTCCGCTTGTCATTATTGTACTTGCGATTTTTGAATACTGGTGGAGTCGTTATAGCGCATCAAAAGGGTGGCTCAAGTAAGTCTCAAATCACTTCATTTAAAGAGCTACCCCAATTAATGCGCTAGCTCTTTTTGTTTGTTATGGATGCATAATCTGTATTTTTAACTTATGAAACATATCAAAGGTTTTCTGGCTACGCTTCCTCTTTGGACAAAATCGCAATTTGGACTTACCCAATTTGAAATGCCTACTATTGATCTGTCAAATTTTGTCTCACAACCCATTGCTGCTAGGCTTAGGTTAGGACATCAAATAGAACATATTTTTAAACAACTTCTTGATCACTCAGAGCGCTACACTATTCTAGCACATAATATTCAGATTAAAAAAGACAAGATTACACTAGGTGAACTAGATTTTATAGTTTCAGATCGCTTTCGCGAAAGCATAAAAATACACATCGAGCTTACTTATAAATTTTATCTAATAGATCCTACAATAGAAGTGCCCACGCACAGACTTATAGGTCCTAATAGAAAAGATATGTTTTACGCCAAAATGGAAAAAACAAGAGACCAGCAACTACCTCTTATATTTACTCCGGAAGGACGCACTACCCTATCAACATTAGGTATCAATCCTGAAACGTTAGAGCAACAAACCTATTTTTTAGCTCAACTTTTTAAACCCTATGCACAGCAATCGCCTTCCATAGAACCACTTAATAAGGACTGTATAGTCGGGTATTGGATAAGACTAGATGATTTTAATAAATCTCATTTTAAGGAGCTATCTTTTTACATCACATTAAAAAGCGAGTGGCTTCATGAGCCGCATTTAGAGAGACCATTTGAAAAGCACGAAATTGCCCTTGATCAAATAAACGAGAAGCATCGCGATAGAAGAGCTCCTATGATATGGGTTAGAAAAACAGATGGAATTTTAGAAAAATGTTTTGTGGTTTGGTGGTAAAAACACTAATACTTAAGTTTAAAGAGCTATTGCAATGTGATTAATGCATATTGCCTTTAAAAATTGTATAACTGCTGAATGATAGTTGCATTTCTATTTTTTGAAATTTCTAAACTTAAGCTATTGATATTGAAAAAAGAATACCCTTTTGATCCTTCCATAAAGCATCAACTTATTATAGCCATAGGTATGGCTTTATGGATATTTACATTTCTTTATTTTACAGAGCCACTTGACGTTTCTGAGCTATATGATAATGAACGTTTATTTATTTTAGCTCTTTATGGACTTCTAGGTGCACTATGCTATGTGAGCATTCTTCCAATTCAATATTACTTATTCAAAAACAATAAAGAAAGATGGCTATTTGTACATGAGATAAGCTTTTTTCTTGTGTTTATAGTTTGGTCATTTTTAGTAATGCGTAGTTTTTATCTGTATGTCGTAGTGCGTGGCGAACCTAATCCATACTCTCTCTATTACTATCTAACTTCTATTTTTCTTCCAGCAGTTCTTACAATATTTCCTATCGTATTGATAGGACGTTTTGGTTTTGGAAAATATAAAAACAAACAGATAGAAGAACAAAAAATAGAAATTAAAGGTGATGGAAACTACGAAGGAATAAGGTTGTTGCTATCAGATTTAATAGCTCTAGAGGCATCAGATAATTATGTAGAAATTCATTTTCAAGATAATGGAACCTACAAAAAGCAATTAATTAGAGCTCGGTTATCTCACTTAGAAAAATCATTACCTACTATGATGAGAACGCATCGATCGTATTTGATAAACCCGATGCATTTCTTATCATACAAAACAGATGCTGGTAAGTTAGGTCTAATCCTTTCGCATGAGATTTTTATACCTGTATCAAAAACATATACGAGTATCACAAAAGAGACCTTAAATTTTACCACAAATTAAAGGCATCTCATCCCAAAACCTTGTATTTACTGGTCTTTCTGATTTAGTGATTTTAGATTTGTTTCATAGATAATTTGCAATTCACTTTTAAAATCATGTACTATGAAAAGACGTATCACACTTTTAGTAGCTATTGTTTTTGTTTTTTCCGCTTTCGCGAAAGCGCAATCTACCCAAACATGCAATTGTGTAGAGGAACTCTCTTTTGTTAATGAACAAATAAAAGAAATGACTTCTTTTAAGAAACAAATGAAAGGAGACAAACTCTCAGAGTACACAACTACCTTAAATCAATTAGAGCAAGAAGTTACTTCACAAATGAGTGTGACAGATTGCTTTTCTAAGCTCAATGAACTGCTATCTGTTGTAAAGGATAAACATGCACACATACGTCACATGAAGCCTGTAATTACCTCCGAGATAATGGAACAAGGTGATGAATTAGAACGTTTTCGCGAAAGCGAACTATTTAAGAATCATCCTAAAAGTAACATCAGCGTTGAAAAGCTCATAGAGAAATTATCTGAGAAGTCTTTTGAGAACATAGAGGGCATTTACAAGAAAAAGGATGGCATAACTATAGGCATTGTAAAAACAGGCAGCACATACGAAGGTATTGTACTTACTTCAGATAACAAAATCTGGGCGCCTGGACAGATTGCTTATAAAATTATTCCTAACGGAGAAAATATGTATGATGTTCTTACCAGTGATATCATTGGTGGTAAATTAAGATTTGTAAGAGGATTGCTACATTTTAATGGAAGTTTATGGCATCTTAAGAAAGAAGCTAGTAACTATATTTCACAAATGAGTGTGAATCAATCTCCTTGGGATTTCAAACAACTTACACCAGATATTCAGTATGTGTATATGGGGTCTTTTTCAAATAGCAGCAATAATGTAAAGGCTTTTAAAAAGTTTTATGAGGAAGCTAAAGATAAGTTTACTGCAAAAAATATTATTGTAGATCTACGTGATAATTCTGGAGGAAACTCTAAGTACTCCGATCCATTTTACAAAATTTTTAAAAAGAATAAAATGAATGTGTATGTCATTACAAATTTCTGGTGCGCGAGTAATGGTGAGCAATTTACTCTCAAACTAAAGGGGTTAAAAAATGCAAAACATCTAGGCCAGCGCACGTATGGAGCCCTTGCTTATGGCTCTAATTATGGCAAACTAATAGAAACACCATCTGGCCAGTTTGCAATTTATCCTACAGATATGAATTTTCATAAATATCTAAATTATGAATATGTAGGTATCATCCCAGATATCAAATTAAGCTTTGACGAGGATTGGGTTACTCAGACTTTAGAGATAATAAAGAACATCAACTAGCAAAGAGTGTGATAGCTGGTCAACTGGAGAAGTAGTCTTGATAGTACTACTTCTCCATTGATTTTTACTTATGTCTTGACATAAGTGTTTTTTCTATATCACGCAGGTGAAACCCTTTTGCCTGTAATAAAACCATATAGTGAAATAATAGATCTGCGCTTTCATTAAGGAATAGATGATCGTTATCATCTTTTGCTTCAATAACCACCTCTACAGCCTCTTCTCCTACTTTTTGAGCTACTTTATTAATCCCACTTCTAAAGAGTGACGCAACATAAGAGTCTGCAGTATCTTTAGTATTCCAGCGATCTTCTATGACTTCTTCTAGATGTGATAAAAAGCCAAAGTTTGTTTTGTTACTATTACCCCAGCAGGTATCTGTCCCTTTATGACAAGTAGGCCCTTGAGGAGTCACTTGTACTAGCAAAGTATCATTATCACAATCTACCGCAATAGTATCTAGATGCAAATAGTTTTTAGTCTCTTCTCCCTTTGTCCATAGTCGTTGCTTTGAGCGACTAAAGAAGGTCACTTTATTTGTAGCAATTGTTTTCTCGTAAGCCTCATTATTCATAAAACCTAGCATCAAGACATTCTTAGTTCTTGAATCCTGAATAATTGCTGGCACGAGACCATTCTCGTATTTTTTAAAATCTATTTCCATTACTTTTTATTATGAACGAGTGTTATGATCTCATCGCAATACCTTGCGAGGTTAACTCTTGTTTTAAATCTGTTATTTCTATTTCCTTAAAGTGAAAAACACTTGCTGCAAGAGCTGCATCTGCCTTACCCTCTGTAAAAGCATCTGCAAAGTGTTGCATATTTCCAGCTCCTCCACTTGCAATTATTGGGATATTTAGACTTTCAGAAAGTCTAGCTAGCGCCTCGTTTGCAAAACCATCTTTTGTACCATCATTGTCCATAGAGGTAAAAAGGATCTCACCAGCACCACGCTCTTCTACTTCTTTTGCCCAGTCAAAGAGATTATGCTCTGTAGGTACTTTTCCTCCCACTAAATGTACAATCCACTCTCCTTCTATATACTTTGCATCTATAGCGACAACAATACATTGTGAGCCAAATTTTGCTACAAGCTCATTTATGAGTTCTGGTCTTTTTACAGCACTAGAGTTTATAGAAACTTTATCTGCACCATTTTGTAATAAGATATCTACATCTTCTACAGAAGATATTCCTCCGCCTACTGTAAATGGTATGTTTACTTGTGAAGCAACTCTCAATACTAGATCTGCAAGGGTCTTACGACGCTCTTCTGTTGCAGATATATCTAAAAAAACTAGCTCATCTGCTCCTGTATTAGAGTATAGCTTTGCCAGCTCCACTGGATCTCCAGCATCACGCAAGTTTACAAAGTTAGTTCCTTTTACGGTTCTACCATTTTTAATATCGAGACAAGGGATAATTCTTTTTGTAATCACGTGGCGCGTATAAAAGATTAGTTTTAAGGATGCAAATTTATACAAAAGTGCCGCTACTACCCCACAAAATGAAAACTGCTTTTCTTAAAGACTGCCAAAATATAACTCACATTCATAAACTCCTATTAAAACAGTGGTAATGTGGTGTTAAGTAGCAAAGCTTCACTCCGCCAATCAATTACTTTTATACTCCAAATAATAAAAACAATTAAGTTATGATTAAGATTATAGGAGTAATAGCGCTTGTTGCAGGAGCTATTATGCTAGTGCTCGGAGTTATGGGAATCTTTGGAAGTTTAAGTACTGGTATGAGTCCGTGGGCATTTACAATACTAGGTGTAATATTTTTCTTTGCGGGCATCTCATTACTTAAACATAGAAAAGATACAGATGCAATTGCATCTGATAAATAAATAACCTAAAAAAAATGGTGTAAATTAGTACTTCAAAACATCGATTATGACAGTACGACCATTTCATCTTGCTATTCCCGTAGATGACGTTGAGAAAGCAAGAGTTTTTTATAGAGATATTTTAAATCTACCTGAAGGCCGCAGCAGTGACCACTGGGTAGATTTTAATTTTTTTGGACACCAGCTAGTGATTCATTACAAGGAAAAATCTACTGTAGATGAAGTGCATAATGAAGTAGATGGTAAAGCGGTACCTGTGCCTCATTTTGGAGTTGTACTCGCTTGGGAAGATTTTGAAGCATTTGCCGAAAAAATAGCACCACACGTAGATTTTGTAATAGAACCTTATGTGCGTTTTAAAGGTCTAACTGGCGAGCAAACTACAATGTTCTTCTATGATCCTTGTGGTAACGCCCTTGAGTTTAAAGCTTTTAGAAACGACTCTCAAATATTTGCCAAATAATATATGCAAACACTCAAACCTAACCTTTTACGTCAGTTCTTTATCATCTTTTTAATCATCCTATTTGGGTGGTTAATATTTAAAGAGATGGCAACCTATCTATCAGGTATACTAGGTGCGATTACACTCTTTGTTTTATTACGTAAGTGGCAAGAATATCTAGTAAAAAAAAGAAAATGGAACTCTAGCGTTTCCGCTTGCGTTCTTATGGCAGGCTCATTTCTTGTAATACTAGTACCTATTGCTGGACTTGTATTAATGCTCACCTCAAAAATTAGTAAAGCGGTAGAAAATAGTGGCAAAGTCATAAACATTGTAAAATCAGAAATGGCAGATATAGAGTCTCGCTTTGGTCTCGATATCGCAAGCTCCATAGACACTAGTTCTGTAACAGACTGGATAAGTAGTAACCTTCAAGGGCTAGCCGGTGGGACCTTTAATGTATTTATCGCCATAGGTCTTATGTATTTTATGCTGTACTATATGCTTACTAATAGAAGGACTTTTAGAGAGTCTATGCTAGAGTATATACCCCTCAGTGAGAAAAACTTAAAACTCATAGGTAAAGATAGTCAGGAGCTTGTAAAGTCAAATGCCATAGGTATACCACTAGTAGCATTACTACAGGGACTTGTGGCACTTATAGGCTTTTTAATACTTGGCGTAGAAGATCCCTTTTTCTGGTTTGCAATTGTCACCGTTGGGTCTATGATACCATTTGTAGGTACCGCCTTAGGTATCGTACCTGTTTGCATCATTCTATACGCTGCTGGTGACATCTGGCAAGCCATCGTGATGATTATCTATGGTACGGTCGTAGTGGGCTCTACAGATAATCTTTTTAGACTCGTGATTCAAAAGCGACTGGCAGACGTTCACCCACTTATTACCATTATAGGAGTTATCGTAGGTGTGCCTTTATTTGGATTTATAGGTCTCATTTTTGGACCTATTGTAGTGAGTATTTTTCTACTTATTGTAAAAATTTACAAACAAGAATATGGTAAAGAAAAACCATCAGAACAAGAAGAAGTACTCTAAGTAACTAAATCTATAAGGTTACGCTTTCGCGAAAGCGGACTCACCCACCCTACTTCTATATTATTCAAAAATTCCTATCTTTCGCCACACAAAAACCATCATAGATGAAGATATTAGGTATCGACATAGGCGGAACGGGAATAAAAGGTGTCCCTGTAGATCTGGAAACAGAAGAGTACATAGGTGAACGTTTTAGAATAGAAACCCCGCGCCCTGCAAAACCTAAGGCTGTAGCAGATTGTGTACAGCAACTCGTAGATCACTTTAACTGGACAGGACCTATAGGAATAGGCTTTCCTACCGTTATCGTAGATGGTAAAGCAATGGCATATGGTAATATGCACAAGAGCTGGATGGGTGTGCAGATAGATGAACTTTTTTCTAAAAAAACTGGTTTACCTTGCTCTGTTATTAACGATGCAGATGCCGCAAGTCTCGCCGAAGTTAGATACGGAGCGGGAAAAGATTTAAAAGGCCTGGTTGCTGTGATTACAGTAGGCACAGGTATAGGCTCTGGACTTTGCTATAACGGTAAACTCATCCCAAATTTTGAATTTGGTCGTATTCCATATAAGAAAAAACCTATTGAAAAGTATGCAGCAAACTCTGTAAGAAAGGAAGAAAAACTCACTTTTAAAGAGTGGGCAGAGCGCTTTAATTTCTTTCTCAAAAATGTAGAGTTAATATGTACACCTAACCATTACATAATAGGCGGTGGTATAAGTAAGCATATGGCAGAGTTTGAAAGATATCTTACCACAGATATTCCTATTGTTGCAGCAAAAACTAAGAATCACGCTGGCATTATCGGTGCTGCTTGTGGCTATCTAGATAAACTAGAACGCTAGTCTTGTGTTCATATCTAATACAACTCCATATTTTAGTTAACAATTGTTACGTGCAGGCGTTACTTCTTTTGCTTATTTTTAGAGTCTAACACTCAAAAAATAGCTTATAGAATGCGCTTATTACTCGTACTTACTACCCTACTATTAAGTAGCATACCTACACTCGCACAAAGCGGAAAGGTAGATATGGATTACTATTTACCTACAGATGTCACTTACAATCCAAATATCCCTACACCAGAAAGTGTTTTAGGCTACACACCTGGAGAGTGGCACGTGAGTCACGACAAGTTATCAGAATATATGCGCACGCTTGCAGCAGCAAGTGACCGTATGACTATAGAAAGTCGAGGGAATACCTTTGAGGGAAGGCCTATTTTATTACTAACGGTCACCTCACCTAATAACCACTCCAATATTGAAAACATACGTAAAGAACACGTAAAACTGGTAGAAGATGGCAGTGCTAGCTTGAGCACAAGCAGTATGCCTATTGTAGTATACCAGGGGATGTCTATACACGGTAATGAACCTTCTGGCGCAAATGCAGGGCTTATAGCTGCATACTATCTCGCTGCCGCTCAAGGACCTAAAATAGATGCACTACTAGATAATACCATTATACTTTTTGACCCATCATTTAATCCAGATGGTTTACAGCGTTTTGCTTACTGGGCAAATACAAATAAGAGTATAAACGTAAATGCAGACCCTCAAGACCGCGAGTATGACGAGGTCTGGCCAGGTGGTCGTACTAACCACTACTGGTTTGATATGAATAGAGACTGGCTTCCAGTACAACTACCAGAGTCAAGAGCGCGTATTAAGACATTTCATAGCTGGTATCCTAACATTCTTACAGACCATCACGAGATGGGATCTAACAGTAGCTTTTTCTTTCAGCCAGGTATACAATCTCGTACACACCCACTCACACCTGCGCTTAACCAAGAACTCACAAAGCAAATAGGAAACTACCACGCAGCAGCACTAGATAAAATAGGCAGCTTTTACTATACAGAAGAGAGTTTTGATGATTTTTACTACGGTAAAGGATCTACCTTTCCAGACATAAATGGTGGTATAGGTATTCTCTTTGAGCAAGGAAGTAGCCGTGGCCACGCTCAAGAAACAGAAAACGGTTTACTTGAGTTTCCGTTTACGATACGTAACCAGTTTACAGCTATATTATCTACCCTTGAGGCTGCACAAGGTATGCGCAAGCAATTACTAGACTATCAACGTGACTTTTTTAAGAACGCTCGAGGCGAAAAAGGAAATGGCGCATATGCCTTTGGTAGTGAGAAAGATGCAGGTAGCGCATATCACCTAGCAGAGGTACTTAAAAGACATAAAATAAAAGTGCACGAGGTGGCACAAGACTTCTCGCAAGATGGAGCAAACTTTAAAAAAGGAATGAGCTACATCGTCCCAAAAAACCAAAGACAGAGCCGCCTCATAAAAGCGATGTTTGAAAAGCGTACCACCTTTCAAGATAGTTTGTTTTATGATATAAGTGCTTGGTCTTTCCCACTCTCTTTTGGTGTAGATTTTACAGAAAATGCATCTTTGAGCAAAGCTGGAAACGAGATACAAGATTTAAAAAGAAAACCTACCCCAGCTGTAGGTACTAGTACCTATGCATACCTTATGGAGTGGCACGATTACTACACTCCTAAGGCGCTCAACACCATACTCAATAAAGGTATAAGAGCAAAGGTGGGTATGCAAAAATTTAGCGTAGAAGGTATCTCTTATGACTATGGTACCATTATGATACCTGTGCAAAATCAATCGCTTAATAGGCAAGAACTAGCGAGTTTTATAAACGAAGTGGCACAAGATGCAAACGTAACCATCAAGGCAGTAAGTACTGGCCTCACAGAAGGTATAGATCTTGGTAGTAACCAGTTTAGAGCATTAGAGCCTGCTCGCGTGGCAATGATAGTAGGTGAAGGTATCAACCCTTATGATGCGGGAGAGATGTGGCACCTATTTGACACACGTTACAATATGCGTATCACAAAAATTGATACTAAAGATTTAGGTCGCGCAGACTTGTCTAGATACACAGATATTATCTTACCTAATTTATGGGGTAATGCTATAAATAAAGGCAACACAGATAAGATAAAACAGTGGGTCCGATCTGGAGGAACTCTTATAGGTTATAAAAACGTAGCAAACTGGTTTGAAAGAAATAAGATGCTAGACATAGATTTTGTAAAAACTAAAAATCCTGCAAAAAACGTGAGCTTTGAGCAACGTAGAGATTTTACAGGAGCACAAGTAATAGGAGGTGCAATTTTTGAAGCAAAGCAAGATCGCTCACACCCTATTAACTTTGGATATACGGGTGATAAAGTATCTCTTTTTAGAAACACTACGCTATTTATAAAAGCAGACTCTACAAGCTACAAGAACCCTATACAGTATACTAAGTCACCATTACAAGCTGGTTACATCTCTAAGATTAATCTTAAAGCTATCCCAGAGACAAGACCCTTTGTACATCAGAGTGCGGGTCGTGGTGAGGTTATCTTATTTACAGATAACACAAACTTTAGAGCCTTCTGGTATGGAACAAACAAACTGCTTATGAATGCTATCTTCTTCGGGAGCGAGATGTAATATTTATTTAAAAAAACTCAATTTCAGATAATGAAAATAGATTATTCAACAAAGACAACGGCACAACTGCTCTCTAACTTAAATATGATTAAGGTGCTCATTGTTGCTCTACTCATCATCTTATCATTTCTTATAGGTATATCTATTTATGGTATGCTCACAAAGGACGATAATGCCACATTTATAGCAACCCTAACGGTAGGCTTATGCTGTTCGGCAACATTGCCTATGCAGTTTATGTCTAAAAAAGCAATCAAGGCAGAATTAATAAAGAGAGAAGAGACATTATAAATAGAAACGTATTACGCTTTCGCGAAAGCGTACTCAACTCAATTATTTTTATAACTTTACATCACATTATGAATTTAGTCACAACATATAAACATACCTCGTGCACACTGCTGCGCCAGACTTGATATGTTGTCACTATATGATTATAAGAAGTAACGATATTAAAGAGTCCGGCCACCACGCTGGACTCTTTATATTTATGGGCAAGCGTAGGTCTTAACAAGCTAACCAACCAACTGTATGAAAACACTGCTACGCAATTACCTCAAAACCTTTGATGGCCTATCAAGAGAGATCTGGTGGTTATCACTCATCACGCTCATTAATAGATCTGGGGCGATGGTTATCCCGTTCTTGTCTATTTACCTCAATAAGAGTTTACACTTTAGCCTACAAGACGTCGCCTGGATAATGACTTCGTACGGTCTAGGTTCTTTTGCTGGTGCTTGGATAGGCGGTAAACTAAGTGATGTAATAGGGTATTATAAAGTCATCTTATTAAGCCTGTTACTCACTGGTATTAACTTTTTATGGGTAATGCACGTAGAGAGTTTCTGGATGATGTGTATTTCATTCTTTGTTCTTATTGCTGTAGCAGATATGGGACGACCTGCTTTTTTTGTAGCATTAAGCGCCTACTCAAAACCAGAAAATAAAACGCGGTCATTAACACTCATTAGGCTCGCAATTAATCTAGGGTTTTCTGTGGGACCAGCTATAGGTGGTTTTCTTATAGCACTCGCTGGTTATAAGACATTGTTTTATGTAGACGGCATCACCTGCTTGCTTGCGGGTGTACTTATGATGCAAGAACTCAACCCTAAAAAGACTAAAGAGTTAGATAAAGAAGTAGTTGTTCAGAATCCAGTAAAACCTCTTAAAGATACGCCTTATGTATTATTCTTAATAGCACTTGCGCTTTTTGGGATCATATTTGTACAATATTTTTCTACTGTACCGCTTTATTACAAGGATGCCTATAAACTTGATGAAGACGCCATAGGTCTCATACTAGCGCTTAATGGCGCACTCATTGTTGTGTTTGAAATGCCACTCATAGCCTGGATGGAAAAAAAAGAACTTACTAATGTGCAAAGCACCATTGTAGGTTTGCTTATGACGGGCGCAAGTTTTCTATTACTGCTGTGGGAGACTTGGGTAGGTGTTGTTGTGATAGGTATGGTAATCGCAACCTTTGGAGAGATGATTTCCTTCCCTTTTAGCAACAAATTTGCGTTAGACAGATCTAAGCTAGGGAGACAAGGAGCATATATGGGTGTTTACAGTATGTCATTTTCTGTAGCTCATATTTTTGGTCACAATAGCGGGATGCAAATTACTGCATATTACGGCTTTCAGACCACTTGGATATTTTTAATAGGGCTCACACTTATTGCCTGGCTCCTACTTTACATTGTAAAGAGAATGCTTGCCAAAGAAACCCTATGAGAACTCGTATCTTTATCATTAAAAAGAGAACCTAATGAAATACTATATACTACTACTTACAACGCTTATATTAATAGGTTGCAATACAGAACCTAAAACTATAGAACAGCCCGCTGTTACTAATGAGGTTGATAACGCTTTCGCGAAAGCAAAACCAGTACTAGACTCAACGCGCTACAATGTAGCCTTCTTAATTATGGATGGCACTTTTAACACAGAGCTTACGGCACCTTTTGACATTTTTCAGCATACTATTTACAGAGAGAATATAAAAGCGATGAATGTTTTTACAGTAGCAAATACCCTACAACCCGTGCGTACCTTTGAGGGGATGTATCTCCTACCAGACTTTGACTATACTAACAAAGACCTACCTAAAATAGATATACTAGTTGTACCAAGTGCAGAGCATCACCTAGATACAGATCTGGAGGATGAAGCACTCATTAACTTTGTAAAACAAGTAGATAAAGAAGCTATGTATGTAACCTCACATTGCGATGGTGCTTTTGTACTAGCAAAGGCAGGTTTACTAGACAACAGTGTCTCAACGACCTTCCCGAGTGACATCGATAAGATGCGCGAGACGTTTCCTAATCTTGATATTAGAAAAGGTGTATTATTTGTCCACGATGGGAAGTATATCACCTCTGCCGGAGGTGCTAAAAGTTTTGAAGCCGCTCTCTATCTCACCGAACTTCTTTACGGGGCAGAAATTGCAAGATCGCTAGCTGGAGGGTTAGTGATAGACTGGAAACTAGATGATGTACCGCACCTCATAACAAAGTAATAATATGGAAAATTCAAAAATCACTACCGTCATATTTGACTTAGGAGGCGTTCTCATAGACTGGAGCCCCGAGTATGTATATCTCAAAGAATTTAGAGGCGATCGAGAGAAAATGGACTGGTTTTTAGAACACGTTTGTGCTTGGGATTGGAATGTAAATCAAGATGCAGGCTATCCATTAAAAAAAGCAACCCAAGAGCGCATCGCGATGTTTCCAGAATATGAAGAGCTCATAAAAATGTATTACGGTCGCTGGGAGGAGATGCTCGGTTTTACACATCTAGACACGCTCAAAATATTAAAAGAACTATTAGATAATCCAGATTATAGAGTGCTAGCATTAACAAACTGGAGCGGAGAAACCTTTCCTGTTGCGCTCGAAAAGTTTCATTGGCTGCAGTGGTTTGAAGGAATTCTAGTCTCTGGTGATGAGGGTACACGCAAACCTTTTAAAGAAATTTACGACCTTATGCTAGACAGGTATAATATTAATCCAGCAGAGGCTGTTTTTATAGATGACAGTCTTAACAATGTTGAGGGCTGTAAGCTCTCTGGCATAGCCGGAATTCATTTTAAAAATGCACAAACACTAGCTGTACAACTTAGAACACTAGGTGTACACGTAACTTTACAATAATTATATAATGATTAAAATATATCACAATCCTCGTTGTACAAAAAGTAGACAAGGTCTAGCATTGCTAGAAGAATCTGGAAAAGAATTTGAGGTTATAAAATACCTAGACAATCCTCTATCAGAAAAAGAGCTTACTGCCATTATCAAAATGCTTGATATTACACCTATGCAACTAGTAAGAAAAGGCGAAGCTATCTGGAAAGAAAATTATAGAGGAAAAGAACTTAGTGATCTAGAAATTATAGCTGCAATGTCTCAACATCCTAAATTAATAGAACGTCCCATTGTAGTTCTCAAAAAAAAGGCCGTTATTGGACGACCTCTAGAAAATATAGAAAAGCTCTTGAGCTTATAATTTTTAAAATAAATAATATGAAAGTAATTATCGCAGTAGTCCTTTTTGCCTTTGTTGGAATGTCAAATGTTCAAGCGCAAAGCCCTAGCGTAAATACTGTAAATACAGAAAAAGTGAGTGAGATTGATATGCTTACACAGAAACTCAATCTTAGTCCAGAGCAAGTAGCAAATATTTCTAAGACTATAAAAGCTTTTAAATCTACAGAAGATAGACTTAGAGCCGGAGGTCTTAGTGCTGCAGATAAGAAAGAAGAGCTTGCAAAACTTGCCAAACGTAAAGACGGTAACATGCAAACGTTTCTGACTAAAGAACAATATGCCGCATATTTAAAGCTTTAATAGCTCCATCATTTATCTTAAAACAACATAGTTTTAGTAAAACTGATTTAAGGTCAGAGTATTATATAAAAAAAGTCACTCGTTATGAGTGACTTTTTTTATCTATACTTATAAATCTTGTTACGCATCTTTATGCATAAAAGATTGTTTAGCTAGTAATACTTCGTCTGTTTCTACATGGTCATCATCTGGAACACAGCAATCTACCGGACATACTGCCGCACATTGAGGTTCATCATGAAAACCTTTACACTCAGTACATTTATCTGGAATGATGTAGTAAATCTCATCACTCACAGGCTCTTGCGCCTCGTTTGCATCTACCTCTTTTCCGTTAGGAAGTACAACAGTTCCATCTAGATCTGTTCCATCTGCATAGCGCCAGTCGTCTGCACCTTCATAAATGGCAGTGTTAGGACACTCAGGCTCGCAAGCTCCACAGTTTATACATTCGTCTGTTATGATAATTGCCATAGTTTTCTTTTTGGGTAACTTTGCACAAAAATAACGCCTAGACACCGATTTGCCAAAACCTATGACGCTTCAACTACGAATTAACGCTTTTATTGAGCTAGGAAAATTTTTAAGTCAGTTTACACGTGACTCAATTACAAGGAAAGAGGGAGTATTACATAATGACCTTTTCTTTGACGGAATGCAGCATCAGTTTAAACTAGCTAGTGAAAACAACGGTTGGTTTACTAAAGAAAATATACTTTTTGCACTTGAAGGATGGGCAGAATCCCTTACTCAAGAAAAACTTACCGAGTGGCTTAGTGGGTATGATAACGCTTTCGCGAAAGCGCAACCACAACAAACCGTTGCCGTAATTATGGCTGGGAATATTCCATTAGTAGGTTTCCATGACTTTATGTGCGTATTAATTGCCGGACATAAATTTGTAGGTAAACAATCTTCTAATGATAGGCATCTTCTCCCCTTTCTTGCAAAATATCTAGAATATGCAGAGCCTGCTTTTAAAGAAACCATAAGCTTCACCGAAGATAAATTACCAGCGCACGACGCCGTTATCGCAACTGGCAGCGACAATACCGCGAGATATTTTGAATATTACTTTGGTAAAAAGCCTAATATTATTCGTAAAAACAGAAATTCTGTTGCCATACTCACCGGTAATGAAACAGAAGACGAGCTTATCGCATTAGGAGAAGATATTTTTAGATATTACGGTTTAGGATGCCGCAATGTATCCAAACTCTATGTTCCTATTGATTATAATTTTGACGCCTTTTTTAAGGCTATCTATCACTGGAGTGACATCATGAACGGTGCAAAGTATGCAAATAATTATGACTACAATAAAGCCGTGTATTTGATGAGCCTTTTTGAGCTGTTAGAGAATGGTTTCTTAATGCTTAAAGAAGATGAGAACTACGGCTCACCTATTGCTACGTTATTTTATGAAAAATACGAATCGATAGAAAGCCTAGTTGAAAAGCTTGAAAAAGATAAAGATCGTATACAATGTGTAGTAGGAAATATTGCACTTGAAGGAAAAGTGAAGGAGCTTACTCCTATCGGAAAAACTCAAAAACCTGAGCTTTGTGATTATGCTGATGGGGTTGATACTATTACATTTTTGACAACGTTATAGCCAATATTTTATCGATTTATCTGTGGGTTTTTCTAACGATTTGGGCATCTTTGTAATGCACAAAACGCATAAAAACGCACACCATGAAGAAGCACAACTTTAGCGCAGGACCTTGTATTTTACCTCAAGATGTTTTTAAAGAAGCATCACAAGCTATACTAGACTTTAACGAATCTGGTTTATCCATACTGGAGATTTCTCACAGAAGCAAAGACTTTGTAGATGTAATGGATGAGGCTAGACAACTGGCTTTAGAGCTACTAGGGCTAGAAGGTAAAGGGTATAAAGCGCTCTTTTTACAAGGAGGTGCAAGCACACAATTCTTAATGACTGCATATAACTTATTGCAATCTAAGGCTGGTTATATAAATACTGGAACTTGGAGTGATAAAGCAATAAAGGAAGCTAAGCTTTTTGGAGAGATTGTAGAGGTTGCATCAAGTAAAGAGGCAAACTTTAATTACATCCCTAAAGGATACTCAATTCCAGAAGGACTAGATTATTTGCATCTTACCAGTAACAATACCATTTTCGGGACACAGATAAAGGATTTTCCTGAAGTAGACTGTCCTCTTATATGTGATATGAGTAGTGACATCTTCTCTAGAGAGATTGATTTTGGACAATTTGATCTTATCTACGCAGGTGCTCAAAAAAATATGGGGCCAGCAGGTACTACACTAGTAGTAATACGTGAAGACATCTTAGGTAAAGTGACACGTCAAATACCTTCTATGCTCAATTATGAAACGCATATAAGTAAAGGAAGTATGTTTAACACACCTGCAGTCTATGCAGTATATGTATCTATGCTTACAATGAGATGGCTTAAAAATCTAGGTGGTGTAAAAGCGATTGAAGAAATCAATAATAAAAAAGCAACACTGCTTTATAGTGAGATTGAGCTTAACCCATTATTTAAAGGATTTGCTGCCAAAGAAGATAGATCTACAATGAACGCTACATTCTCACTAACAGATGGAGATCTTAAAGATGCCTTTGACGCCATGTGGAAGGAAGCCGGTATAAACGGTCTTAATGGACACAGAAGTGTAGGAGGCTACAGAGCATCTATGTATAATGCCCTCTCTATGGACAGTGTAGGTGTACTAGTAGACGTAATGAGCGAGCTAGAAAGAAAAGCATAATTAAAAAAACGCATACAACACTATATACTATGAAAGTATTAGCAAACGACGGAATATCACAAACAGGAGTTGACGCGCTTACCGCTGGAGGCTTTGAAGTAATTACCACAAACGTAGCCCAAGATCAACTTGAGAACTATATTAACACAAATGAAATAGATGTTATACTTGTCCGTAGTGCAACTACAGTGCGCAAGGAATTAATAGACGCTTGCCCATCTATAAAAGTTATAGGCCGTGGTGGTGTAGGTATGGATAACATTGATGTACAATATGCACGTGATAAAGGTCTTCACGTGATTAATACACCAGCAGCATCTTCGGCATCTGTTGCAGAGCTTGTTTTTGCTCACCTTTACAACGGTGTACGTTTTCTGTTTGACTCAAACAGAAATATGCCTCTAGATGGTGATACAAAATTTAAAGGTTTAAAGAAAGCTTACGCGAAAGGAACCGAGCTACGTGGTAAAACACTTGGTGTTATCGGTTTTGGACGTATAGGTCAAGAAACTGCAAAAATTGCTTTAGGTGTAGGGATGAAAGTAATCTTTCACGACCCATTTACAGAAGAGGCTACTGTTGAAGTTCCTTTCTTTGATGGACAGTCGGTTTCATTTACAATAAAATCTTCTTCAAAGGAAGATGTGCTAAAATCTGCAGATTTTGTTACTCTTCACGTTCCTGCACAAAAAGACTATGTAATAGGTAAGCCAGAGTTTGAACTTATGAAAGATGGTGCAGCAATTGTAAATGCAGCTCGTGGTGGAGTTATTGATGAAGTAGCTCTTATTGCAGCTTTAGACAGTGGTAAATTATCATTTGCAGGTTTAGATGTTTTTGAGAACGAACCTACTCCAGCGGTACAAGTACTTATGAATCCTAAGGTAAGCCTTACGCCACACATAGGTGCGGCAACTGGTGGTGCTCAAGATCGCATAGGTACAGAGCTAGCAGACCAGATTATGAGCATTTTAAAATAATGCAGCGAGATCAAACATTTGATTTCTAACTTATCATAATTTGCTTTTTATCGACATTATTAATCAAAACACCCTCTTGGGTGTTTTTTTTATACTTGTTTGTAAAACCAGTTATATTAATTCGTAAATTGAAATCTCACAATTTAAACTAAAAATAATATGTCAGGATTACTAGATCTACTTAATGGACCAATAGGAAAAACGCTCATCCAAGGAGCTAGCGCAAAAGCTGGACAATCTGAAGGAGATACTGCAAACGTATTAAGTATGGCTTTGCCAGTACTTATGGGTGCAATGAAAAAAAATGTACAAACTCCAGAAGGTGCTGCTGGATTAATGGGAGCTTTAAGTGGAAAACATAGTGGTGGTATTCTTGATCAACTAGGAGATCTTATGGGTAACGGAGGACCTAGTGACGAAGTAGTAAATGATGGTGCTGGAATTTTAGGACACTTACTAGGTGGTAACCAGCCACAAGTAGAAAATGCATTAAGTAGCAAAACAGGTATGGATGCTGGATCTATAGCACAAATACTTAAAGTTGCTGCGCCAGTACTTATGGGTGTGTTAGGAAAACAAACACAGCAAAATAACGTAAGTGACGGAAGCGGTATGAATGCGCTCTTAGGAAGCATGCTAGGAGGACAACCTCAAGAAAACCAAAGTCTTATTACAACATTACTTGATTCTGACGGCGACGGAAGCATCTTAGATGACGTAGCCGGAATGGTACTAGGAAGCAATAAAGCAAAAGGTGGTATAGGTGGACTTCTAGGAGGACTCTTTGGAAAATAATTTATTGAACCATATATTCCTATAAAAAGAGTGCCTTTTAGGCACTCTTTTTTTTGTTTACTCAGTGAGAGGTATCACTTGCTCATTATAGGTTTAAATAAAAATTTCTTCTCTGTAAGTTTATAATGCATACCGATTATAGTTAACACTTCGATAAAATAGATATCTATCCAAGGTAAAACCCTTAACTTTAAGAATATGAAAAAGATAATTTACTTAGCAATTCTTACCGCAACCATAATAGGTTGTGCAACCACAAGTGGAACAAAAGATATAGGCAATACTGCAGATAATGCATCAGATACAATACGAATTGCAAATGACAGTCTCGAATATGAAATTATTATCATTGAACCTGGTTTTAATACATGGCTCGTTACACAACGTCCTAGAGGGTTTTATGGTCAGTTTTTCTTAGAAAACAAAAATAGATTTTATGTTACTGAATATAATAATAGAGTAAATAACCTAACACAGTACGACCCCAATCTATATATCCAGCGCATAGATTATAATTCAAATACCGATTATGGGTATGAAGTTAATTATCTATTATATAATTGGTTCGAATTTTTTCAAGAACGCAACAATCAGAAACTACGATAATCGTATTTTTGCAGCGTTATGAAAGACTTTAAAAAACGCTGGGAAATCACTCAAAACTGGCAATTTATACATATTATTCTCGGTTTGATAGCTGCTCTTTTTTCGGCATATTTAATTGCTCGAGCTATTTATGTGCCGGCATATGACACTTCTGTACCCGTAGCAACTATTTTACTCAGTCTGCCCATTGCTTTCCTTATTGTTTGGATAACGCTTTGGCTATTTAAAAAACTCTATTCTAGATGGGGAGTAACATATCGCTGGGAACTTATTGCAATTTTTCTAGCTTTTGCTGTAACTGGCTCAACAGCAGGCCGGTTATCAAATCCGTTAATGGATTTGATAGGCTTAGGAAAAGATGTCACTAGCGGATGGATCTATTGGCCTGTTAGAATCTTGTTAATTTTTCCTATTTATCAAGTGCTTTTAGTGATATTTGGTTGGTTATTTGGTCAGTATACATTCTTTAAGGCTTTTGCTACAAAAATGGTTTCAAGAATGGGATTAGGCTTTATATTCTCAAAGTAGATTTTGAAAGAACATAAATTACATACTTTTTATCGCGCAGCTGCATTACTAGTAATGTTTGCATTTATGCTGCCTGCAATTGTTTCTTTCATTCATAGTACAGAAAATCATACACATTACGACACCTGTTCATTTGGTAATAAAACTCACGTACACGAGAAGAACCTTGATTGTGATTTAGGAGATCTTCATATTGTTAAAGTAGGGGTTTACGCTTTCGCGAAAGCGTATAAAACAATCACATTACCCAACTTAAAGGAAGTAGATGTTTTACCTAAAGCATTTTACAAAAACATTGTCCTAAGTTCCTCAGACCGCGGACCACCGTTTTGTTAAGCATTGAATAACATTCAATAATTAGCAAAACAAATTTTATGAAATTTTATTTATGGCTTAGCATTGCCTTGCTGAGCATTACAGTTACAGCACAAGAGTGCTCGTACACTTTATCTGGATACATTATAGATTTACACGATAATGAAGTGCTTGAAGGAGCAACCATTATTATAGTAGGTTCTGAGCGATCTGTGAGAACAGATGCCCAAGGAAAATATGTGATTACAGATCTTTGTGAGGACCAGTATACACTACAGGTATCTCATCCTGCGTGTGAGACACAACTTGTAAAAGTAACTGTAAGCGGTAATACAACTCGCACTATTAATATGGAGCATCACCTAGAGTCTCTAGGCGATGTAGAGGTTGTTGCACACGCTCATAAAAGTAAAAGCCGTACAGCGACAGAGAGTGTGGTAGACCACAACATCTTAGAAAATAACAGCGCAGCATCACTAGGTGATGCGCTTAAAAATCTAAGTGGTGTTACCTCATTAAACACGGGTAACTCTGTTGTAAAGCCTGTGATACAGGGACTACACTCTAGTAGAGTAGTACTTATTACAGAAGGCACGCGCTTGCAAGATCAAGAATGGGGTGTAGAACATGCTCCTAATATAGATGTAAATGCGGCTGGTGAAGTCACAGTTATTAAAGGAGCAGCAGGATTGCAATATGGTGGTGATGCTATAGGAGGCACCATTATCATAGAGCCAGAGCAGGTACCTGTAAAGGATACCCTTTTTGGAAGAACAATTATAACCGGAGCGACCAATGGTCGTGGAGGTTCTCTGACTACTTCTTTAATAAAATCATATAATAACGGCTGGTATGGAGGCATAAATGGAACTTTGAAACGATTTGGGGATTTTGAAGCGCCAGATTATGTACTAAGTAACACAGCTCTGTATGAGAGAGACCTTTCTGTACGTATAGGAGTTAATAAATATCGTTACGGTGTAGAGGCTAGCTACTCGATTTTTGACAAAGAATCTGGTATTTTACGCTCATCGCACGTAGGTAATGCTGCAGATCTCTCGGTTGCTATAAACAGCCAAGAGCCCTTTGTAGTGGAGCCATTTACGTATGATATTAATGCCCCTAGACAGGAAGTAAAACATCAGATTGCAAAACTAAAGTCATTTTATCGCTTTGATAACTTTGGGAAGTTAAGTGCTCAGGTAGATTACCAGCGCAATAACAGACTAGAGTTTGACATACGTCGCGATAGCGATGACTTAAGACCATCTATTGATTTACAACTTGAAACTATAGGAGGGAAAATAGATTTTGACTACACGGCAGATAATACCATTACCGCAAAGGTGGGTATTTCTGGAAGGTACCAAGATCACTTTCCTGACCCCGTTACCGGAGTGAGGAGACTAATACCAGATTACCAAGGTTATGACTTTGGTATCTATGCGTTAGGTTCTAAAGACTTTGGAATGTGGACTATAGAAGCAGGAGCAAGATATGATTACAACCGCATCAATGCAAAGAAGTTTTACATCACTAGCCTCTGGGAAGCCAGGGAATATGATGTAAACTTTGCTCAGTTTGTTGTTGAAGAATTTGAAAATCAAATATTTGTAAAACCAGAATTTGAGTATCATAATTTCTCAGCAACAGCAGGAGCCTCTTATGAGGTAAATGATGCGACTACGGTTTCCTTAAACTATGCACTAGCATCACGCTCGCCTAATGTATCAGAATTATTTTCTGATGGATTACACCAGAGTGCTGCCCGTCTAGAGCTAGGTGACCTAAGTTTTAATCAAGAAGTCGCAAATAAAATTTCATTAAATTTTACAAGATCTACAGACACTTGGAGTTTTACTATTGCTCCGTTTGCAAACTTTATAGAGGATTTTATCCTTATAGAGCCTACAGGCGTACAGCAGACCTTAAGAGGTAGTTTTCCTGTATGGGAGTATAGACAGACACAAGCTAGACTGTTAGGTTTTGACATAGATAACAACGTTCAAGTAACAGATCGTTTTGAATTTTCTAATCAGTTTTCACTAGTAAAAGGAAAGGATGTAACCTTTGACAGAGCTTTAATTAATGTGCCTTCGGCGAGTACGCGTAACAGTGTTACGTATACAATGCCGTCTGTAAATAACTTGAAGCTGTCACTTGAGAGTAACTATGTATTTCGTCAAAATGAGTTTCCTGACACAAACTTTGACGTTTTTCTACCTGAGACTAACACAACAGAGTTAGTAGATATAAGCACACCTCCCGATGCGTATCATCTTCTCAACTTTAGAAGCTCTATTGATTTTGTAATAAATGATAAGAGCAATCTTAACGTAGGTCTTATGGTAAACAATCTATTTGACACCTCTTACAGGGAGTACTTAAATCGCCAGCGCTATTTTGCAGACGATCTAGGTAGAAATTTTTTATTACAACTTAAAATTAATTATTAAAATCACGCTTTCGCGAAAGCGTAACAACACACAAACAATGAAAAACTTTAGAAATTACACACTTATCGCCCTTACTGCCATTAGCCTTGCAGCTTGTTCTAGTGATGACGATGCAGACATTCCAGAAATAATCAATGAAGAAGAGGTAATAACAACCTTAAATCTCACACTACAGTCTGGCGCAGAAACGATCGTTCTTACATCACAAGATCTTGATGGAGATGGTCCTAACGCACCTACAATTACAGTCTCTGGCAACTTAGATGTAAGCACTGTTTATAATGGTACTGTAGAGTTTCTTAACGAAACAGAAAGCCCAGCAGAAGATATTACCGAAGAGGTAGAAGAAGAGGCAGATGAGCACCAAGTATTTTATACTCCAAGTGCAGGAGTAGATGCAGCGATTGCATACGGTAACTTTGATAGTGATAATAACCCACTTGGTACTGTAGTGACACTTACTACCGGAGCAACTGCTGGTACAGGTACACTTACAGTTACCCTACGTCACGAGCCTACTAAGCCTAACGATGGAACGTTAAGTGATGCTGGTGGTGAAACTGATATTCAAGTTACTTTTCCTGTTACTGTTGAGTAATGTAAAGTAAGTATACTTTTAATAATAAAAGGGATAGCGCTAGTGCGCTATCCCTTTTATTATTTTATGATGTATGTCCTACTGTTGTGGTGGTGCCTGTGCTCCTTCTTGCTCTGGTTTTTCAAAGAGGCTCATTACTGCTCTTCCTAAAAACTCTGTTACATCACCTGCTATAAGTCCTTCTATACCGTATTGATTTACAGCAACATCTGCTGCAAGACCGTGAAAGTATACTCCCATCATAGCGGCCTCCATAGGATGATATCCTTGTGCTATATGCCCAGTGATAACTCCTGTAAGCACATCTCCTGTTCCTGCTGTAGACAATCCAGGGTTACCAGTAGTGTTTATATATAAATTCATATCATAAACGGTAATCGTATGAGCACCTTTAATTACGATAATAACATTATGATTTTTTGCAAATTTTGCTGTTTTCTCTAGCTTATCAAAGTCGTCATCCCACTTGCCTATTAAACGCTCAAGCTCACCTGGATGTGGCGTAAAAATAGATAATGGAGGTACTTGCTCCATAAGTGATGGTCGTTTTGAAATGATATTAATCGCATCTGCATCTATCACTAGTGGTTGTTTTTGCTTCTTTAAGAACGACTCCATTGCTCTTACCGTTTTCTCATCGGTTCCCATTCCTGGGCCTATTGCAATCGCATTTGCTTCGGTTTGAAAATCAATTTCTTCAAACACTTTTCCATTATAATTATCGGTCTCTACCATTACTTCTGGAAGCGCCGTTTGTAATATAGGAACGCCTATTTGCGGTACATAAGCCGTCACAAGACCACTACCCGCTCTAAGAGCAGCTTTACTAGCAAGTTGCACAGCACCCATTTTTCCAAAACTTCCTCCTATAATTAAGCTATGGCCGTACATTCCCTTGTGAGAATACTGCGACCTCCCTTTGTACATCTGCTGAATTTCCGGTTTTGAAATTAGCGTAACATCAGTAGGAGTTTTTGCGAGAAATTCTGGATCTAGACCTATATCAATAGTATCCCACATATTTATATACTTGCCTGTTTCTGGTAAAAAGAAAGCAAGTTTTGGTGACATAAAACTGAGCACAAACGTAGCATGTACAATTACATCATCTTTATCTGCGCCTCTATCTGTGTACATCCCAGACGGGATATCGATAGAAAGTGTGTAAGCCCTAGACTCATTTATTTTTACAAAAAGTGCTTTTACCCAATCATCTGGACATCTGTTAAGCCCTATCCCAAAGATTCCATCTACCACAATATCTTGCGGACTTATCTCTGGGAAGTTTTCTACTCCTTTAATAATTTCTGGCCATTTTTTTACTTCGCTCTTTAGAGCATCATAGGCTTTTAAAAAGTCTGGAGAACGCTTGTCATTACAGTGTACAATATACGTGTCTACATTATAGCCATTTTTAAGAAGTAACCTTGCTATCACTAAGGCGTCACCACCATTGTTACCGATACCACAAAATACTTTTATAGGCACAGGCTGCCCTTGTAAACGCTGGTTCATCCACTCATAAACGTAACCACCGGCGCGTTCCATGAGATTATAAGATGGAATCCCTTCCTTTTCAATGGTTGCTTTATCTGCTTCGTAAATTTGTTTGGCGCTGTATATTTTCATTTAGCTATAATTAGGTAGTTTCTCCATCTTTATGAAGAAAAATGTTTTAAAATTCATTAAATATTCACGAAAGTAAACTTCAAATTATCACATTATCAGTATCGTGCTAGAAGTACGTCAAGAATTGTCATATCCTTAAAACTAAGAGCTTCTTCTTGCCTCCTTAGGTAAATGTACTACATTTAACATATCAGAAACAAGATGAGAACAACACAATACACTTCGATTTTCTTGACTACCACTATTACTATTGGTACAATTACCCCGTTGGGGTTATAGTCGTACATATCACCTATCTATTACTTGCGCGAGCAAGGATCTCTTCCACACACACAAATTAATTAGTTTATTCATACCATTTTCGCTTTTGCGAAAATGTAAAATTGCATACTATGCGCATATTAAAATTTGGAGGCACTTCTGTGGGGAGTGTTAAAAACATAGAAAAAGTAATCGCTATTGTAAACCATCAAGCAGCTTCACATCCAGTAGCTGTTGTTGTTTCGGCAGTGGGTGGAATTACAGATTTATTACTAAAGGCCGGAACGCTTGCTGCTCAAAAAGACGAAACTTATAAGGATGTATTTTTAGAAATACACCAAAAACACACGGCTTTTGCAAAAGCACTTACCGAAGGTGATGCTATAGTAATGGCAGATATAAGTGCACTTATGTCGCACTTAGACGACTTACTCAAGGGTATTTTTTTAATCAACGAGCTTTCACCTAAAACACTAGACAAACTCGCTGCTTTTGGAGAGCTTACCAGCAGCCGTATCATAACAGCAGCCTTCAACCATAAAGGGATTGAAGCCACATTAAAAGATAGTAGACAACTTATCATTACCGATGGTAATCATACCAAAGCCAGTGTATTGTATGATCGCACTAATGAAAATATCAAGGAATTTTTCGCGAAAGCGTCACAAAACATCACCATTCTAGGAGGATTTATTGCGAGTACTGCTACGGGAGAAACAAGTACACTAGGTCGTGGTGGCTCAGATTTTACTGCGGCTATAATTGCAGCTGCGCTGGAAGTCGACCAACTTGAAATATGGACAGATGTGAGTGGGATGTTCTCTGCAAACCCGAAGCTTGTAAAACAGGCAAAACCTATACGTGACATATCATATCACGAGGCGATGGAGTTATCGCATTTTGGAGCAAAGGTGCTCTACCCTCCTACTATCGTGCCTGCGCTTAGTAAAAACATTCCTATTTATATCAAAAATACGATGGCTCCAGATGAAGCTGGAACTCGCATAGGACAGCAAGAAGGAAGCAATGGAAACCCTATTAAGGGAATCTCTCATATAAGTGATGTTGCACTACTCACTCTGGAAGGCGCAGGAATGGTGGGAATTTCTGGAATTTCAAAACGCCTTTTTGAAGTACTCTCTTTACAGCAAATAAATGTGATCCTTATTACACAGGCTTCTAGCGAACATAGCATCTGTATCGGTGTGATGGAGGCTGATGCCTTGCGTGCAAAAACAGCAATAGAAACAGAGTTTGCTTACGAGCTATCACTACGTAAGATTGATCCGGTGATTGTCGAGACTTCTCTTGCCATTATTGCACTCGTAGGAGAATCTATGAAAAGTCATCAAGGGATTTCTGGTAAAATGTTCTCCACACTTGGTAAAAACAACGTGAATATACGGGCCATTGCACAAGGAGCGAGTGAGAAAAATATCTCTGCAGTAATTGCCGAGAAGGATGTAAAAAAAGCGCTTAACAGCCTGCATGAAGTTTTCTTTGAAGGAAACAGAAAGCAAATTAATCTCTTCATTACTGGTGTAGGAAATGTGGGAGCAAAACTCCTTGATCAAATTAATAGTCAGAAAAAATATCTGAAAGACCATCTCAACCTTAATATAAGAGTTCTAGGACTTTCAAACAGTCGCAAGATGCTCGTCTCAGAACAAGCTATTGATTTAGATAATTGGGAAGAAGCGCTTGCACAAGGTGAGAAGGCAGATATTGTTCGCTTTCGCGAAAACGTAATCGCTCTCAACCAGCGCAACTCAGTATTTGTAGATATTACGGCAAATGAACCCGTAGCAATGGCATATGAAGAATACTTGAGAAATAGCATCGCAGTGGTTGCATGTAATAAAATTGCTGCCGCTGGAAAACAAGAATACTATGCAAACCTTAAACGATTAAGCAGAAAATATAATGCTCCATTTAAGTTTGAAACCAACGTAGGTGCTGGTTTACCTATAATAGACACTTTACAGAACCTTATCGCGTCTGGTGATAGTATTACTAAAGTACAAGCGGTACTTTCTGGTAGTCTCAACTTTGTTTTTAATAACTTTAAAAGCGGTGATAGCTTTTATGATGTAGTACAACAAGCCAAAGAAGAAGGCTACACAGAGCCAGATCCTCGTATTGATTTAAGTGGTGTAGATGTGGCACGTAAAATTCTTATACTCGCAAGAGAAAGCGGACTTGAATTAGAGCTAGAAGATATTGTAAACTCACCTTTTTTAACCAAAAACAATCTAGAAAGCACAGACGTTCCTCACTTCTTTGAAACACTTAAAGAAGATGCAGCACACTTTGAAAAACTAGTTGCCGATGCTACAGCAGCAGGAAAACGCCTTAAATATGTAGCACAGTTGGATAATGGCAAAGCAAGTGTAGGCTTACAGTCTGTAGGTGCAGACAGTCCGTTTTACAACCTTGAAGGGTCTGACAATATTGTTTTATTTTACACGGCACGCTACCCAGAGCAGCCGCTAATTGTAAAAGGTGCAGGTGCAGGAGGAGATGTTACTGCCAGCGGACTCTTCAGCGATATCATAAGACTTAGATAATAATTATATGTCTCAAGAAATAAATAAAAAAGCCACGGTACAAAGCCTTGCTAATCCTACGGCGATACGCGTATTTTGTCCCGCTACAGTGGCAAATGTAAACTGCGGTTTTGATTCGCTAGGCTTTGCACTCGAAGGTATAGGTGATGAAATGGTTTTTAGAAAAACCGAAGGTCGCGGAGTAACGATTACAGAAATCACAGGTGATACGCTCCCTATGGAAGCTCACAAAAATGTAGCCGGTGTCGCGGGTAATGCCATGCTAGAAGGTATTAATGCAGATTTTGGAGTTGAAATAGAGATTCATAAAAAAATACGCTCCGGTTCTGGAATAGGCAGCAGCAGTGCAAGCGCAGCAGGGGCTGTGTATGGTATCAATCAGTTTTTAGAAAAGCCATTATCTAATCTTGAACTCACGCGCTACGCCATGAAAGGCGAAGCACTGGCAAGTGGTAATGAGCATGCAGATAATGTGGCACCTTGCATTTATGGAGGTACCACGCTCGTTACTGGCTACAACCCATTTAAGGTAATTGCCTTACCTCCCATGGATACAGTTTACGTTGGGATTTTACACCCGCATATTACCATAAAAACTAAAGAAGCAAGAGAGATTTTACCCACGCACGTGCCTCTCAAGGATGCCATTGCACAATCGCAACATCTGGCAGGCTTTGTTGCCTCGCTCTATGAATGGGATAAGGAATTATTTAAGGAAAGTATTAAAGATGTACTCGTAGAGCCACATCGCAAGCAATTGATTCCGCATTTTGATGAGATTAAAGCTATTTCTCAACAGAATGGATGCATAGCCTTTGGTATTTCTGGCAGCGGACCTAGTATGTTTTGTCTCGCTTTCGCGAAAGCGGACATAGATAAATACCTATCTGAAAGTACCGCACTTTATGAACGTAATGGACTTCAAGTAGACAGCTACTCTAGCCGAATTTCTGGTGGAGGTTGTCAAGTGATTAAATAGCCGTTACTAATTTACTACAAACAAAAGCCCGAGCAATTGCTCGGGCTTTACTAATTAATATAACTAAGATTAAGGATTACTCCTTCTGTCCGTACTTCTCTGCATAACGCTTTGCAAGCTTGGTCTGGTGAGACTCTAAACTTATATCACGTCCTTGGATAAATGCTCTCGAAAGGATATTTCCTCTCATGTCTAGTGCATTTCCTTCGCTTATGAAAAGGGTTGCATCTTTTCCTACTTCAAGTGTCCCAACATTATTTGAAACTCCCATAATTTTTGCAGGATTCATTGTAATCATTTTAAGTGCATCTTCATCACTCATACCAAATTGAGTAACCTGTCCCGCATAAAAGGGAAGATTACGTACTTGCCAATACTCTGAATCATATCCTAACGCAACTGTAACACCAGCGTCTGTAAGAAGCTTAGGTAACTTATATGGTAAGTCATAATCATGATCCTCCATAGAAGGTAGTTCTTGTACACGTTGTAAAATTACTGGCATATTTGCAGCTACAAGTTCTGCTGTTACTTTGTAAGACTGGTATCCTCCCACAAGAACTACATTTTTGAGATTCATCTCCTTTGCAAAAGCAATCACATCAAGTATTTGCTTCTGATCATTTGCAGAGACATATACATTTTGAGTTCCATCAAAAACACCACGCATCGCTTCAAAAGGAAGGTTTTTTGAGGTGTTCCCTTTTCCATAAGCTCGTGAGTTTTTGAAAAAGGTTTTGATTTCATTTACATCTTTACTATAATTTTTGTTTGGTTTATAACCTGGCTCCTCACCTAACCACCAGCGTCCACGGCGCATCGTGCGAGGCCATTCCATAAAGATACCTTCGTCTGTTTTGTAAGCAGCATCTTCCCAGTTCCAAGCATCAAGTTGTACGAGAGAAGAAGATCCAGAGATGGTGCCTCCCACGGGGCGAATTTGCGCCATAAGTACGCCATTTGGTCTCATGCTCTCTACTACTTTAGATTCTGCATTGTAAGCGATAATACCACGCACATGAGGAATTAATTCTCCTATCTCATCATCATCATTAGATTGTCTCACGGCTGCTGCTTCTACAAGACCTAATGTGGTGTTTGTAGCTATAAAACCAGGATACACATGCTTTCCAGTAGCATTAATGACTTCGCCTTTAGTGGCTGTTCCTCCGCTTTGAATCATGCTTATTTTACCGTTTTCAAAAACGATAGTGGCATTTTCTACTACGGTTCCGTTACCTACGTGAGCAGTTGCTCCCGTAATGGTATATGCGGCAGTTTGTGCTGCTGCAGGTGTTTGCTGTGCGCTTGCAGTTGCTCCTAAAAGGAAAACAACGGCTACTATTATTTGTTGTAGTGTTTTCATCTTAGTAAAGTGTTTGTTCTGTATCACAATGCATACGTTGTTTTTCTTTCTTTTTGGCAGGTTGCGTTTGTAAGCCTTTATTCTTTTCTGCAAGCATCATTGCAGTAAGTTGTGCTTTCTCACGTTGCACTGTTTTACGAAGTTCTTCGTCTTTTTTCATATCGAAAAATACTTTTCCTTCAATAATCGTTTTCTCTGCTCTCGCTTTAATACTAAGAGGATGATCTGTCCATATCACAACATCTCCATCTTTACCAGGCTTCAAACTACCTGCGCGATCATCCATGTGTAATAGTTTTGCTGGATTAAGAGTTACCATTTTCCATGCATCCTCTTCAGAAATACCACCGTACTTATGAATTTTTGCAGCTTCTTGATTAAGACGTCTTGACATCTCACCATCATCAGAGTTGATAGCAACGGTTACTCCTGCTCTATGCATGATTGCTGCATTATAAGGAATAGCATCATTCACCTCATATTTGTAAGCCCACCAGTCTGAGAATGTTGATCCTCCTACACCGTGTTCGGCCATTTTATCTGCAACTTTATAACCTTCAAGTATATGTGTGAACGTATTGATATGGAAGCCAAACTGCTCTGCAACTTTCATGGTCATATTTATTTCACTTTGTACATAAGAGTGACAAGAAATTAAACGATCCATATTAAGGATGTCTACAATAGTTTCCATCTCCTCATCCATACGATATGGCTGACCGCTCTTTTTCTTTGCTTCGTATTCTTTTGCTCTTGTAAAGTAGTCCACAAATACTTGCTCTACTCCCATTCTCGTTTGTGGGAATCTTGAGAAGCTATTCCAGTTTGCTTGCTTTACGTTTTCACCCAAAGCAAATTTGATAAATTTCTTATTTGCAATTACCATCTCATCGATAGGCGCTCCCCACTTTAATTTCATTACTGCACTCTGTCCTCCAATAGGATTTGCAGATCCGTGTAATAATTGAATAGCTGTAACTCCACCAGCAAGATTGCGATAAATATCAGAATCGTCTGGGTTCACTACATCACTCATGCGAACCTCTGCCGTAGAGTTGTGACCAGACTCGTTGATTGCAAATGCAGCAATGTGAGAGTGCTCATCTATAATACCAGAAGTAACATGCTTACCAGTACCATCTACAACCATAGCTCCGCGAGCAGAAAGGTTTTTACCAACTGCGCTGATTTTCCCATCTTTTATTAAGAGATCAGTGTTTTCAAGAATACCTTCTGCTTCATTTGTCCACACAGTGGCATTGGTGATTAGGATATCTTGCTGTGTTGGTCTTGTCTCAAAACCAAAAGCCATATTAGGAAAGGTAAGTGGCATTACCGTAAGAGGTTTATCCTCTTCTTTCTTATCGTCTTTATCACCACTCTTAGCTAGTGCTTTCTTAGTAGAAGTAAAGTTTTTCTCAGAACCATCTGCAAGAATTGCTTTGCCGCTTAGACCATCTGCAGATGCTCTTGCTACAAGACGTACAAATTTTCCTTCGCTTTGAGGGAACGTTACTGTTACCCATTCATCCTTATAAGAAAATTCACTTTTTACATCTTCTGTTCCCTTTTTAAGAGATGCTTTTGCTTTTTCTAACGCGTTTTTAATCTCTAGCTCATAAGTAGCTCCACTAATATTCATTGTATAAACACCGTCAATATTAACTGTGTTCATATCCTTGATTACCGTTTTGTTACCTTGAATCCAGTGCTCATAAAGCTCTGTGTCTTTTTCAAAAACCTCTCCAGAAGTAATCATGAAGTTTGCCCACGCACCTGATTTAAGTACTCCAAGCTCACCGCTCTTTCCAATCATTGTTGCTGGAATTGTAGTAAGTGCTTCTAAGGCTCTTTGCTTAGAAAGACCATATTTGATTGCTTTCATCAAATGGCCTTTAAAATCTTTGGGAGATTTATGTGAGAATGTAGTAAGTGCAAATGTTACTCCTGCATCTTGTAATGCTTTAGGGTTTGTAGGTGCTTGATTCCAATGTTTCATATCAGAAAGCGCTACATATTCGGCAGCGTATGGATTTTCCATATCGTAGGCATCTGGAAATTTAAGTGGGAGAATCATCTTACGATTCATCGCCTTAACTTCTCCGATACGTTTATACTCATCACCACCGGCAATAATTACGTAGTCGATACCAAACTGGTCACCTAGTTTATCTATACGAAGATCATCATATAAGCCATCACCTTCAAAAAACTGCGGAAGCCCTTTGTTTCGCGAAAGCGCCTCTAAAGAAAGATCCTTAGTGTCTATATTTCCTTTCTCATACCAGTCTAAATCATGCTGCAACTGGCGTAATAATGCTGTTGCCCCCATTTTAGAAGATGGGTATGACTGGCGTGAGGTTACACTCTTATCAAATGAGAAATACTGACCAAGGCGATCTTCTATCACGCGGTTTGCAGTATTTCCATCATTATTAAGTGCGATAAGCGCTCCTGTACCACGTGCAATACCATCGTGTTGATGTGTTGCAACTACGCCAAAACCAGCCTCAAGATATTCGGTTGCTTTTTTTGAATCGTACTTAAAATCTTGATAGCCATCTTGCTCAGATAAGATATGGTCATTCCAGTAAGCTCCCTCGCGAGAGTTATCATATTGTGAAGCACGTCCAGATCCTCCTGCACGCTTAGGCTTATCGATACCAAAATTAGTATAGATGTCTACAAAAGATGGATAGACATGTTTACCATTAAGATCTACAACAATAGCATTTTGAGCGTATGATGAAGATTTGCCTACAGAGACCACTTTTCCATCTTGCACTACAAGTGTTCCATTTTTAATGGTTTCTGTGGGAGTTTTGTGGATGGTGGCGTTTGTGAACACCGTGTAATTTTGGTTTTTGGACTTGACTCCAGCGTTTGCTGGAAAGTAATCTTGCCCATACATCGTAAATGAGCAGCTTACTAGCCCAAAGACAAGTAATTTTTTAAAGAACATAGGTTGAAAGTTTAGATCCTAAAGATAGCCACCGCGTTAACGTTCTATTAAGGTTTAGGAAACTTTTAAGAGACTTTTAACATCAGAATGTATCTGGAAAACGCTGATCATAGTTAACCAAGAGTGCTACCATATAACTATAGCTTTTTAATCCACCAGGCTGATTATTTGCCTTTAAGTAATTGCTGTAAAACATATCAAACAGTGGTTCTAGCGGATTATCCATGTCGTCCCAAAAGTCACGAGAATCTTGATAATTTACCAAAATACCTGGATTAAGACGTGCTTTCAATTCTTCTCCCAATTCCTTATCACGGCTGTACACATCATTGAGCGCATAACGCAACGCAAAAATACTTCCCGAATATTGAAAATATAAACTCTCGTTATTAAGTGTTGCCATAACCGCAATAAAGTTGGCTTCATTTTCCTTTGCAAAACCTAGCTGATGTGCCTGTTCATGAGAGGAAATCACTGGCCAGCGATGAGCCGGCACCATTCCATTAACTTGCGCCTCATTAGTAATAGGATTGAGATAACCACTATATCCCATTATAGACAGAGGGTATCGCAATAACGAATTCTTAATACTCTTGGGTGGGTAACTAAGCTTTGGGAACTGAGTTTTAAGCGTCTCGTAACCATTAAGCGTTCCGTTGAAAATTTCTTGCAAACAAGCATTTTCACTCCCTGCATTGCCACAATAGACCACGCGACTGTTTTTATCCTCGGCGAGTTGATTGTGGAGGTTATTGCTATTTGTAATTAGCTTCTCTGTAAGTTGGACTAGCTCTTCGGTGGTGTACTCATTATCGATACCTAAAGATTCGTGCAAGGGAAGCCTATTATAATTCATCCCCCAAAGCAAATTAAAAGCACCATACACTATCGAAGTAATGGCTAGTATTTTTAGAAGAAAGGTTTTAAATCCTCTAAACTTGTGTTTAATGAGTAGTACAATTTCGCGCAAAGCGAGCACAATAAGCACCGCATACATGATATCACCAAATGAAAACGGCAACCAGCCAAAAGCATAACGAGACGCCTTTGAAATGATAGGATACAATCCGTTGCTATAATAGGTTTCCACCAGCTCCGGATAACTCGCCAGATAGCGAACCAAGACCATCTGCGGGATGAGAAGTAAGCCAATAATTAATAAGGTTTTATGTTTTTTCAATGAAGATGTTCTCTTTATAGTCTTCCGTAAATTTATGATAAGTTATTTGATTTGTGAGAGCGTGGGTGGTTTGATGTACTTACTCGAACTCAAAAACATCTCCCCTAACCCCTCTTCGAAGAGGGGAATTGAACAGTTCTTTTTGCGCAGCAAAAAAAACTTAAAAACACAACAGTGTCCCTCTTTGAAGAGGGAGTCAGGGAGATGTAACTCATAACGCATAAAAATGGCTCACTCAAAATCAAAAACCTTTCCCCTAGCCCCTCTTCGAAAAGGGGAACTATAGAAGTTCTTTTTGCGAAGCAAAAAAACTTAAACCCCACAACATTGTCCCTCTTTGAAGAGGGAGTCAGGGAGATGTAACTAATAATATGTGCTCACTCAAACCCAAAAACATCTCCCCTAGCCTCTCTTCTAAGAGGGGTACTATAGAAGTTCTTTTTGCGCAGCAAAAAAACTTAAAAACACAACAGTGTCCCTCTTTGAAGAGGGAGTCAGGGAGATGTAACTAATAAGATGTGCTTACTCAAACCCAAAAACATCTCCCCTAACCTTATGCATTTCTCTCGGTCGTTCCTCCCTCGTCGGATGCAAGGAAGAGGGGAACTAAAGAAGTTCTTTTTGCGCAGCAAAAAAACTTAAACCACAACAGTGTCCCTCTTTGAAGAGGGAGTCAGGGAGATGTAACTAATAAGGTGTGCTTACTCAAACTCAAAAACATCTCCCCTAACCCCTCTTCCAAGAGGGGAACTAAAGAAGTCTTTTTTGCGCAGCAAAAAAACTTAAAACCACAACAGTGTCCCTCTTTGAAGAGGGAGTCAGGGAGATGTAACTCATAATCCATCAACCAAAACCTCCCCAGAGAAGTAAATAATAAACTTGAATTAAAATTTCAGACTACGAGATAGTAAATTGTATTTTAGTGCAAAAATTGAATAAATGGAAGGAGTACTCGAGTTTTTAGGTAATATCTCATGGTGGATGTGGTTGATTTTGGTAGTTGTTATTGTCGCTATACGAGATATATTTTTTAACAAAAAACATATCATCACGCGCAACTTCCCTGTTGTGGGGCATTTTAGGTATATGCTAGAGAGTATTGGTCCAGAATTACGCCAGTATATTGTGGCAAATAACCGTGAGGAACTTCCTTTTAATCGTATAGAGCGCGGGTGGATTTATGCTTCTGCCAAAAATGAAAATAACTACGAAGGTTTTGGTACCGACCGTGACATCAATCAGTCGCATTATATCTTTATCAATAATGCCATGATGCCATATAAGGTAGAAGAAAATCACCCCAATGCAAAAGACCCTTACTTCCTTGCATGTGCAAAAGTTATGGGTGCTGGTAGAAGGGCGCGTCCTTACAGACCTAGTTCTATTATTAACGTGAGTGCTATGAGTTTTGGTAGCCTTTCGGCGAAAGCTGTAGAATCTTTAAATCGAGGTTGTGCAAAAGCATACGCCTATCACAATACTGGTGAAGGCGGACTCTCCCCTTACCATAAAAAAGGCGGTGATGTGGTGTTTCATTTTGGAACAGGTTATTTTGGAGTGCGCACCGAAGACGGCGGATTCTCTATGCCAAAAATGAAAAAACTTGTAAACGAGAACCCACAAGTACGCGCCATAGAAGTAAAACTCTCACAAGGAGCAAAACCTGGAAAAGGAGGTGTACTCCCAGGATCAAAAATCACAAAGGAAATTGCCGAAATACGCGGTGTAGAAGTGGGTAAAGATGTACTCTCACCTCCTAACCATAAAGCATTTTCTAATGTACCAGAATTGGTTGACTTTGTAGAAAGTATTGCTCATGAAACAGGACTCCCAGTAGGAATTAAAGCTGCTATTGGAAAACTGGATGCGTGGCGCGAGCTAGCAAAAATAATGGCAACTACTGGTAAAGGACCAGATTTCATCACCATTGATGGTGGTGAAGGTGGTACTGGTGCCGCCCCACCAAGTTTTGCAGATCATGTGGCGCTACCTTGGGTGTATGGATTTTCAGATATTTATAAGATTTTTAAGGAGTACCAGCTCACAGAGCGCGTGGTATTTATAGGCTCAGGAAAGTTAGGCTTCCCGGCTAAGGCCGCCATGGCTTTTGCGATGGGTGTAGACTGTATCAATGTTGCCCGTGAAGCTATGCTTGCCGTAGGTTGTATACAAGCAAAGGTGTGCCATAACAACACCTGCCCTTCTGGTGTTGCGACTCAAAATAAGTGGTTACAACGCGGCATAGACATTCCAGATAAAGCAGAGCGCACACACTATTACTTTAAAAATTTCAAGAAAGAACTACTAGAAATCACTCGCGCCTGCGGCTACGAGCACCCTTGCCAGCTCACCATGGACGATGTAGATATTAACCTAGGAGATAAAAACCTTACCCAGACCCTAGCAGATGTGTATGGATACAATAAAGTAGCCGTACCCTTTAAAGGAGCCGCTACCCTCATGGCATGCCCAGATCTAGGAGGTAATTATAACAAAGCAGAAGTTGCAGACGAAATTGATATGAAAGACGTGCGTTATTAAAAGTACGCTTTCGCAAAAATGTGAACTCAAATCACATAATTGCATTAAATACTACCACAATAATGCGGAAAGTCATATGTAAAACCGAAAAAAATCATTTTACGAATAAGTTAGAAAAATAAGATTAAAAATATATCTCGAGGTCAATTTTATTTATTTGTATAGTATAAAAGTGTCATAAAATGGGTAGCCAACAGAATACTTAAACTTGTAAAGTTGACTATAAAACATTGAATAACCTTACACTAATGAAATCACCACCAGAACACTTCTTAAATCAAATTATCGGGCAGACTGTTGAGAGCGTGTATCAAGTAGATTTTAATGAAATTAGAGACACTCACCTACCATGGCTTTTATTTATAACATTTGAGCGTTTTGATAAGTATCTTGAAATTGAAGGCGGTTTTGATGGTGATCACATAAAACTAGATTTGAATGCCTTGTCGGAGCTTAACTCTAGACTTAAAGAAAGTGATTTCAAAGACTTTCCCGACTTATGGCAAATATATGAAGCCAGACAAACTGAAACCATTGGAAAGCTTATACATCAATCTATAGTAAAGTGCGAATATGGAATAGATAAAGATGAGTTTATGATAAATGGTAATATAGTAAATGGACAAAAAGACCTTTTTACATTTATACGCTTTTATTATAATAACAATTATATCACAGTTGCTGCAGGTAGCGCTGAGCTCTCTATTTTAGATAAAGATCATAACGACTTGCACTTTAAGGATACGTTTGACATCTATGTTGCTTGTGAACCCTCATCATAAGAACATTTCTATATATATATGATTAAACAATTATTAATAATATTTGGGATTCTATTCTCCTTAAATTCTTGTGAGCAAAACGAATCAAGAAAAATTGATGATGGCAGATTAAAAGAAGTTGTAAAAACAAAAGTACAAACTTCAGATTATAAACCTGTTAAGGTATCCTATATTGAAAATGATAGTTTGGTATTTTCTTTAAAATCTAAATTAGAAAAAATTGTACGTAATAAAATATTTGCGATACAGAAAAAGCCAATACAAAATAGACACGTTGATAATTTAGTGGATACTATTTTAACTCGAACGTTTGATAAAACAAAAATCACGTCTTATAGAGCAACAGATGAAGAATGGGTTTATTACGCTAAAATTGTGAATTCCGAATTTGAACTGAATGACTTTATAAAAATTGGAACCAATAAAAATATTCTTGAAAAATCACTTGGACAAGAAATTCTAAATGACACAGTAATAATTAGAAATTTAGAACAAACGTCAGTTTTCAAATTAATATTTCAATCTAAAAGATTAAAACTAATTGAATATAATGGGTATGTGGATTAAATTCGATGGCCTTAAAATAACTAGTCAACAATAATCCAAGTTAAACTTAGCTCTTACCATTATATTGGTTAGAATATTCTAGCATTGGAACTATAAATTAATAATGTGGTTTTAATAGTTCATTTTCTTTAGGTTAAACTCTCAATACCGTAACAAAACTGCTGATTGACGTACTAACTAATAACTATGTAAATCTCCAGAACATTATAAATTAATATCATGTATCCACTATCACTCACCAACCGCATATTATATGGCATTACCGTACTCATATCACTGGTGGTACTTATGGATTTTGCTTTGCCTGGAACTCGGTATTCGGAAGATGTGGTTTCCGTATCTAGAAACAAAGAAAAATATTATAATGCTGGCGGAAACTCCCATAACACCTATCGCGTCGTGACTCCTACTCGTCAGTTTTCGGTTTCAAAAGATGTTGCAACCACTTTGGAGGGTAACCGAATTGATTATGCGCTGTCTTTGCTTTTTAAAGAAGTTAATGAGTATAAGCTAGCCACGTCAGAGAAGAGCCACCTCTATTCTTTTAGAGTAGTTTCTGGGCTCGTGCTGCCACTGCTGGTCCTTCTTGCTATAGGCATCAGTTATGGCTTTAAAAAAGATTTAAGCACCTTGCTATTTGTATTTCAGGTATTAACTGCAGGGAATCTCGTTATGCTATTGCTTTAATACGCTCAGCCATTCGTTATAATTCGTCAATTCTAATAATGTCTAGTCTACCTTCTATTCTTGTTAATGTGTTGAATTAATGAAAAAATGATGTTGAATTGTCACACTTTCGCGAAAGCGTATTCCACAAAACTCTTCCTCAATTAACGATTAATAATACAATCTAAAATCAAGTAGTTTACAGAGTTTGTAATGTTTTTGAAACATCTCTTCTACCACTTCTTTAAAATCTTCATTCTCTTGAAACATATTAAAAAACACTCTATCTATCGTTTCTGTGCTCGATAATGTATTATTGCTAGATCCATAGCCAGAGATTGCACGAGCACCAGTTACGTCAAGAAAATATTGCGATTCTTCGTCAGTTAAGTCGAGTGCTTTTTTATTGGAAAAATGGATGATTTTACCTGTCATTCTTCCTTCAAATATTTCGGCAATTTCTTCAATGCTATAGTAATAATCATTGAGCATAATATTGTTAGCTTGGCCTGGCATTATGAGGTAGATGAGTTCATAATCTTTAAAATTATGGTCATCATACACCAGCGTATTTAAACTTTCCTCTAGCCCCTCAATGGTGTCGCAGGTCTTGTAAATACTTGCGATTCCTTGTTTTAGAGCAATATCTTCAAGTGTTGTCATCACTTCTGTGGCTACCTCCTGATCAACATCTGGAACGGCCTCTAGACAATAGATAAATTTTTCTGCTGCTATTGAGGGTATTATCTGCTCTTGACTATTCATTCATAACTCTTTATTTACTATTTACAAATCAGTTTATGATGATTTTTGAATAGTAATATTACCTGCAAAATTAAATCAAAATACCCCCTCTCCACTGTTAAAAATGGTCTCAAAACTGTGTAGTTATCCAATACATTTAAAGATTGATTTTTTAATGGATGATTAAAGTGGTGTAATCCATTATATTGCAACTAAAGCTACAATTTCAAAGAATTTAATATGGATTTTTTACGCTTTCGCGAAAGCATAACATAATCTTTTTAAATATTGTAAGTGCTATATAATTTATTTTTAATAGTTTTATTTATTAACTTAATAATAAGACTATTAGCTACCTAATAATAGATAAAAAGGCTAAAGTTATTACCGTATGGAATTAGAGAAAAAGCCTACTTATCAAGAATTAGAAAAACAAATAGAGAGATTAAAGTCTGAAAGTAACAACGTTTACAAGACGCTATTTGATAACTCAACTATTTCTATTTGGAATGAAGATTTTACGTTAATATATGAAGAAATTGAGAGGCTTAGAGATAGTGGCGTTTCTAATATCAAGAAATATTTAAAGAAAAATCCAGATGCTTTATTATCTTTTATTAATAAGGTAAAAATTAATAGTGTTAATACGGCTACTTTAAAACTATTTAAAGCAGAAAATAATCAAGCATTTTTTAACAACCTACAAAATACCTTCGGTCGTGGAGCAAATAAAGTATTTATACGACTTATAGCGGCAATATGGAAAAATAATAAAACATTTACTTCTGAGGTAAATTACAAAACCTTAGAGGGTGATGAGTTTAAAGCTTTGTTTTCTATACGTATACCTCAAACTTTATTAGAACAAAAAGCTGTGCCTATCACTATCCAAGATATTACTGAACTAAAAGCAGTAGAATCTGCTAAGAAAGAATCCATTTTAAAATTACAACAGGCTCAAAAACTGGGAAAAATAGGTAGTTGGGAATGGGAGTGGAGTACAGATACAGCTTACTGGTCTGATGAGATGTACAATATTTATGGTGTCAAAAGAAAAACGTTTATTCCTACTAGTGATAATGTAAGAGAATTGATTCTTGAAGAAGATAGACCTAAAGTTAAGAGGGTGATTAAAAAGCTTTTCAGCGATAAAGCTATGGAACCATTCGAATTCAGAATTGTTAAATCTAATAGTGAAATAAGACACTTGAGTATTCTAGGCATAGAATTTATAAATGATAAGGTTTTTGGGGTAACTCAAGATATAACAGACAGAAAAATAATAGAAAGTGATCTTGATGAAGCACAAACACTTGCCAAAGTAGGTAGCTGGATATTTGATACAGAAGAAAGAAAAATGGAATGGTCTAAAGTGATGTTCCATATTTGGGGATTTGAGCCAAGCCATGGTACACCCCCATATAAAGTATTACTTGATCATATCCACCCGGATGATTTAGAATTATGGGATTCTTCTATAAAAAAAGCTAGCAAAAGCGGAATTCCATATGATATAGAGCATAGAATATGTCTTTCTGATGGAACACAAAAAGTCATAAGGTGTATATGTGAACCTGAAGTGTGTCCCCAAGGAAATGTCATTAGTTTAAAAGGAACCGGCCAAGATATTACTGAGCAAAAACTCATTGATGCAGAACTCATTGCGGCTAAAGTAAAAGCTGAAGAAAGTAAAAATCATCTAAATAATATTATTGATAATATAGGAGATCCCGTTTTTGTGAAGGATGACCAAAGTAGGTTGCTCATAGTAAATAATGCGTTTTGCACACTCTATGGTTTTGAAAGAGAAGATATTATTGGTAAGACTCTTGAGGAAAGATTTTCATATGTCGAGAGAAAGGATTTCCTTAATATTGACAAGCAACTTGTAAAAGATGGTAGAGAAAATATCACAGAAAAAACCCTTATAAAAGAAAATGGAGATACTAGAAGAATCTCTATAAGAAAAACAAGATTTGTAGATAACGATAATACCATTTTTATAGTAGGTGTAATACATGATATCACAGAACGCTATAAAACAGGAAATTTAATAAAACAGGCTAAAGAACGTGCCGAGGAAAACGAAGAGCGTTTCCGCATATTAATGCATAATCTAGAAGCTGGAGTTGTAGTTCATGCGCCGGATACTAGCATAATGCAATGTAATTCTAGAGCCTCTCAAATTCTAGGTATAGAAAAAAAATTTATTAAAGGAAAAGCCGAAACAAATATGGGCTGGAAGTTTGTAAAACTTGATGCTTCACCCCTACCTATTTCTGAATATCCAGTAAATAAAATTGCAGATACAAGAGAGTCTATTAAAAATCAAGTTTTAGGACTTGTGGGACGCGATGAGAAAGATATCATATGGCTTACTCTCAATGGTTTTCCGGTACTAAACAGAACTGGAGAAGTTAAAGAAATTGTTACCGTTTTCTTTGATATTACTGAGCAACGACAAAATGAAAAAGATAAACTAAGATCTAAGTTATTATTAGACAAAACAGAGAAAGAATTAAGTGATGCTCAATCCTTAGCCAAAATTGGCAGTTGGCTAGTAAAACCATCTTCTGGTATGAAGATGGAGTGGTCTAAAGAGATGTATAATATTTGGGGGTTTGACTATGACAAAGAATATCCTGATTATCAAAAGGTCGTTGATAGGGTTCATCCTGATGATATGACAATGCTAAAAAATTCCGTCGATAGTGCTATTAATGAAGGGATTACATATAATATTGAGTATAGGATTTGTGTTCCTAATCAACCACAAAAAACGGTGAGAGCTATATGCCAGCCTGTAATGGATAAAGATGGCAAAGTCTTAAGCCTTGCTGGAACTAATCAAGATATAACTCAACAAAAAGAATTAGCCACAGAACTTATAGAGGCAAAAGAGAAAGCCGAAGAAAGTGATAGATTAAAATCGGCTTTTCTTGCTAATTTAAGTCACGAGATGCGTACTCCTATGAATGGTATCTTAGGCTTCTCTGAACTATTGAGAAAGAAGAATATATCTGAAGAAAAAAGAGACAGCTATTTAGAACTCATAGAAAAAGAAGGCCACCGACTTTTGAGTTTCATTTCTAACATTGTAGATATTTCAAAAATTGAATCAAATACAATAAACATTGATTATTCTCATATCAATGTAAATACTGTTATTAATGATCTCTATTCAAAATATAATATAAAACTAGAAAATACAAGTATTAAACTTCAAGTAGAAAAAGGTCTAGAAGAAGTAGATAGTTTTATTGAAACAGATGAGAATAAGCTTGTTCAAATTATATCTAATCTCTTAGAAAACGCAATAAAATTTACCAAAGAAGGTGCTATTGAATTTGGCTATACTCTCAAAGGAAAAAATCTTCAGTTTTATGTGCAAGATTCTGGTATTGGTATAGATAAAGAAGAACAAAAAGACATTTTCAATAGGTTCACGCAGGGTAAACGTGAGCAAATACATAATCTTGGAGTAGGACTTGGATTGTCTATAGTAAAAGGTCTTGTTAATCTCTTACATGGTGAGGTATGGATTGATTCTGAAACAGGAAGAGGATCAACATTTTTCTTTACAATCCCATATAATAAGGTGGGTGTTAGTAAGGTTATTATAAATGAGGATAACGAGAACACACTAGACAATGGAGACTTTACTATCCTAATAGCCGAAGATGACAATTTGAGCTTTCTGTACATACAAGCCTGTCTTTCTGATTATAATTGCACAATTATAAGAGCTGTAAATGGAAAAGAAGCAGTTGAGATTGTTAATCAAAACTTTACTATTGACTTAGTGTTAATGGATATAAATATGCCAGAAATGGATGGTTATGAGGCGTTGCAAGAAATAAGAAAAACAAATAAAGACATAACTATTATCGCTCAGACAGGCTTGGCCATGTCCGGAGATAAAGAAAAAATGCTCAATGCAGGTTTTGATGATTATGTATCAAAACCCATTTCTACTACGCAACTCATTAACACGGTAAATAAACACTTAAAAGTAATAAGTTAATCAAGTGGCTAATTTGTATTTATAGTACAGCATATAATGATTTGAAAATCAATTAATACATGTAAATCCGCCATAGCTCTCTTTCTATTAGATACAAACATAAAAACTAAGAGTATACATTTCCACAACACGGCAGTTCTTTTATCCACCACAGTATCCTTTTACTATATTAAACTTCTCAAATCTGAAATATGATTATCAAAAAGTTTAAATACTATCCAATGTATCTTTATTTTAATTGATCAACAGAATTCCTATTACTATATATTTTGAGAATCTTTCTCTCCCCATGTATCAAGACTCCTTAAAATAGCTTCTAAGGAAGCTCCTCTCTTTGTCAGGCTATATTCTACTCTGGGAGGTACAACTGGAAAAACTTTTCTCGTAAGAAGCCCGTCTTTTTCTAGTTCACGTACAGTCTGTGTAAACATTTTATTAGAAATTCCTGGTACCTTCTTTTGTAATACACCAGAACGTGAGCCGCCCTCTAATAAATGAAATAACACAAGAGGTTTCCATTTGGTACCTATTAAATTCATTGTATAATTAAGCGGACATGCAATATTATGACTCATATATCAAAATTTAAACACCTTAAAATCATTATTTTACTCTTTTAGCACCCTATGTCACTTTTGGGTAAGTTATTGACATCAGGAACAATATAGTTTAATTTTGAAAAAAAAATAAAAATTATGAGCACTATAAAAAATTATCCAAAATCATTCTCTCACATTGGACTATCTGTTCCAGATATAAAAAAGGCAGTCGAGTTTTACTCAGAGGTAATGGGGTGGTATGTTATTATGCCTCCATCTACAGTCAAAAAAGAAAAAGAAACTGCCATAGGACAGATGTGTATTGATGTTTTTGGCGAAGATTGGAAAACCTTTGAGATAGCGCACCTATCTACTTCAGATGGTATAGGAGTAGAGTTATTTTCATTTCCCAATAAAGAGATGAAAACTCCAGAATTTAATCCCTTTAACACGGGATTATTTCACTTTTGCGTTCAAGATCCTAATATAGAAGAACTCATTCAGAAAATTGTTTCCTATGGAGGAAAGCAAAGAATGCCTATAAGAGCGTATTATCCTAAAGATAAGCCTTATAAAATGTGCTACGTAGAAGATCCTTTTGGAATTGTATTTGAAATATACACTCATAGTTATGAGTTAACATATTCCTCTGGTGCCTACACAGAATAAAACTCGTACATAGTTTAAAAACAAAAAGCTCCGCTGTAACCAGCGGAGCTTTTTTATAATTTAAAAGAATTACTACTTATGCAGCATTCTCCTTTTTTATTAAGTTAAGAGCACTTCCCTCACGGTACCAAGCAATTTGAGCATCGTTGTACGTGTGGTTTACCTTAATAGTATCCTTGCTACCATCTGCATGAACGATCTCGACTGTTAATGGAGTATCTGGTGCAAAACTAGCAATATCTACAAAGTTAAAAGTATCATCCTCTTGAATAAGATCATAATCTGCCTCGTTCTGGAAAGTAAGACCTAACATACCTTGCTTTTTCAAGTTTGTCTCGTGTATACGTGCAAAAGATTTTACAATCACAGCAGCTACACCTAAGTGGCGAGGCTCCATTGCTGCGTGCTCACGAGAAGAACCTTCACCATAGTTGTGATCTCCTACAACAACAGTTTTAATTCCTGCTTTTTTATACTCACGTTGTGTGTCTGGCACTCCACCATACTCACCTGTAAGTTGATTTTTAACAAAGTTTGTTTTCTTACCAAATGCGTTTACAGCACCTATTAAACAGTTATTAGAAATGTTATCTAAGTGACCTCTGTAACGTAACCATGGTCCAGCCATAGAAATGTGGTCTGTAGTACATTTTCCAAAAGCTTTAATAAGCAATTTCATCCCCTGCATCTCGCTATCTTTAATAGGCTCAAAAGGAGTCAATAGCTCAAGACGTTCTGAGTCTGAAGCAACTTTAACTTCTACACCACTACCATCTTCTACTGGTGCTAGGTATCCATTATCTTGTACGTCAAAACCTTTAGGAGGAAGTTCCCATCCTGTAGGCTCATCAAACATTACCTCTTGACCATCTTCGTTAAGAAGAGTATCTGTAAGAGGATTAAAGTCTAGACGACCAGAGATTGCAATTGCAGCAGTAATTTCTGGTGATGCTACAAAGGCGTGTGTATTAGGATTACCATCTGCACGCTTTGCAAAGTTTCTGTTGAACGAGTGTACAATACTGTTTTTAGGAGCATTTTTTGGATCACTGTAACGTGCCCACTGACCGATACATGGTCCACAAGCATTTGTAAAAATCTTAGCATCTAGTTTTTCAAAGATTCCTAAGATTCCATCACGTTCTGTAGTATAACGTACCAATTCTGATCCTGGGTTAATCCCAAGGTCAGATTTCATTTTAATTCCTTTGTCTAATGCTTGTTGAGCAATAGATGAAGCTCTTGAAAGATCTTCATAAGAAGAGTTTGTACAAGAACCTATAAGTCCCCACTCTACGTTAAGAGGCCATTCGTTTTTAGTAGCTTTCTCAGTCATATCCTTTCCTACAGTTGTAGAAAGGTCTGGAGTAAAAGGTCCATTAAGTAATGGTCCTAACTCAGAAAGATTTATGTCAATTACCTGATCAAAATACTGCTCAGGATTTGCATATACTTCTTTATCTGCTGTAAGGTATTCTTTTACGTCATTTGCCGCATCTGCAACATCAGCACGATCTGTAGCACGTAAATAGCGCTCCATAGACTCGTCATAACCAAAGGTAGAAGTTGTTGCTCCTATCTCTGCTCCCATGTTACAAATAGTACCTTTACCAGTACATGACATTGCCGTAGCTCCAGGGCCAAAGTATTCTACTATTGCTCCAGTTCCTCCTTTTGCAGTAAGAATTTCAGCTACTTTAAGAATTACATCTTTTGGTGCAGTCCATCCAGAAAGTTTTCCTGTAAGTCTAACTCCTATTAACTTAGGAAACTTAAGCTCCCAAGCCATACCAGCCATCACATCTACAGCATCTGCTCCACCTACACCTATTGCAACCATTCCTAGTCCTCCAGCGTTTACTGTGTGAGAGTCTGTACCTATCATCATTCCTCCTGGAAATGCATAGTTTTCAAGAACCACTTGGTGTATAATACCTGCTCCTGGCTTCCAGAAACCAATACCATATTTATTTGAAACCGACTCTAAGAAGTTAAAAACTTCACTAGATACATCGTTTGCGTTCTTAAGATCCTTTTCAGCACCTTCTTTTGCTTGAATCAAGTGATCACAGTGCACTGTAGTAGGTACTGCAACCTTATCTTTTCCTGCTTGCATAAATTGCAATAAAGCCATCTGTGCAGTTGCATCTTGACAAGCGATACGATCTGGCGCAAAATCTACATAATCCTTTCCACGAGTAAACGCTTTAGAAGCTTTTCCCTCCCATAGGTGAGAATATAAAATCTTTTCAGAAAGTGTCAAGGGCTTACCTACAAGGTCACGAGCAGCATCTACACGCTCAGACATATTTGCATAAACCTTCTTGATCATATCAATATCAAATGCCATATATAATGTATTAGGGTTGTTAAATAGTACCGCTCAATTTTGCGGTTCACGAAAATACAAAATACCTTAAAGAATAACAATAGCAGAAAGCTCCATACTGAGCTAATAGCGCGTATTGACAAACCATCTCAAATACAACGCACTAATTATGAAATTCAAAAAAAGAGGCGGCTCAAATTATCAAATTAATAATTTAACTCTTATAAAATTTCCTCATTGTAATATTCCGCTTTCGCGAAAATGTGATTTTATTGAATAGAAGAGCGATTATATAGAACGATACCTCCTAAGAACTATTTAAATACTTTAAAATCGACAACTATGCACTGAACTAAATAATCAATAGCTTATGTGACATAAAAAAGCCATCAAATCACAATATGGATTTAATGGCTTAGAAATTTTCACAACTTAACTAGTTGCAAATTTTTTAATTAAAAGACTGCTTTTTTTTTTAAAATCTTACTGTCAAGATTACGTCAGCATTTTTTCGCGAAAGCGTATTAAAATAAGCTCTTAATAATATCTTCAATACTTAAACCTTCTGCCTCTGCCTTGTAGTTTTTAATCATTCTGTGGCGAAGAATCCCCGTAGCTACTACCTGAACGTCTTCAATATCTGGAGAAAACTTTCCATGCACCGCTGCATGCGTTTTTGCTCCTAAGATTAGGTTTTGTGATGCTCTTGGTCCAGCTCCCCAATCAATGTAATCTTTTACAATCTGAGCTGCTTTATCTGTTTTGGGACGCGTTTTACTCACGAGATTCACAGCATATTCGATTACATTATCTGCAACTGGAATACGTCTCACTAGCTGTTGAATATCTATAATCTCTTGTGCGTTTAACAATGCATTTACCGTAGGTTTTGCAGCAGATGTCGTGGCTTTAACTACATCTACCTCTTCTTGAAAAGAAGGGTAATCTAGGTTTATAGAAAACATAAAACGGTCTAACTGTGCTTCTGGTAAAGGGTAAGTTCCCTCCTGCTCTATAGGGTTTTGCGTGGCCAGAACAAAGTAAGGAAGTGATAATGGGTATCGCTGTCCTGCTACCGTAACAACACGCTCTTGCATCGCTTCTAGAAGTGCTGCTTGAGTTTTAGGTGGTGTACGGTTGATCTCATCTGCAAGGACAATATTTGAAAATATAGGTCCTTTTATAAATTTAAATTTACGTGAGTCATCTAGAATCTCAGACCCTAAAATATCACTTGGCATTAAATCTGGCGTAAATTGTATCCTCTTAAAATCTAGTCCTAGCGTTGTCGCTATAGTATTTACCATCAAGGTTTTTGCAAGCCCAGGAACACCTATAAGTAATGCGTGACCTCCAGAAAAGATAGATAAAAGAATCTCATCAATTACTTTATCTTGACCTACAATAATCTTTGAAATTTCTGCTTTTAGAATCTTATGCTTTTCGACAAGATTCTTGATAGCGGCAACGTCAGACATAAATAACTATTATTTTTTTAACCAATTACTTACAAACTCACAGTCACGATTCTCACCGTTTATCTTAATGTAAGTTTCTACTATTTTTTCTTTTTGCCACTTTTCTATAGCAGCAATCTGCTTTTCACGCAATGCAAGATCTTTAATTTTAATATAATCCTTTACGTAGTCTGCTTTGTGCTCTTCAAGACGATTATCTACCGTATAGATCATAAATTGTTTTTTACCTGTTCTAGTTTGATCTGTATAAACTAGTGATACTTCTTTATCTGCAAGGTCATTTACTTTAGGGTAAATATCTGGATCTAGTCTACCTAATTCAAAGCGTTTATCTAGTGTTTGAGGATTAGTAAGTGTTCCTCCTTCAAATTTTGTTTCCTTTTCATCAGAAAATTCTTTGGCAGCTTCTTCAAATGTAAGTTCGCCATCTATGATACGTTTCCTTACTTTCTTTACTAGGTCTTTTGCCTCCTCTTCTTGAGCTTCTTTAATTTCTGGAACAAGCAGTATGTGTCTAATGTCCTTGCGCTCTCCTTTTGTTTTTTCTACAGTTACAATGTGAAAACCAAATTCTGTTTCAAAAGGTTCACTTATTTCACCATCTTGTAAACTGAAGGCCACATCTCTAAATTCTTTTACTAAAGGTGTTTTACGATCTATAACCATTAAACCACCATCCGGTCTTGAAGCTGCATCATCAGTATATAAAACAGCTTTAGTGGCAAAACTACTTCCATTCTCAAGAATATCTCTACGGAAACCGTTGAGACGGTCTATAACCTTCTGGCGTTCTTCCTCGGTAGCTTTAGGCTCAATTACAATACGTGCAATCTCTAGCTCAACTCCAAAAGTAGGAATCTCATCTGCTGGTATTCTATTAAAAAATGTTTTGATCTCGTCTGGAGTAACATCTACAGATTCAATTATCTTCTGATTCATGCGATCAGAAAGAATATTATTCTTTCTGATTGAAAATAACTCGGCACGTAAGTCTGCCATATTTTCTTTTCTATAAAACTCAACTACCTTCTGCTCAGAACCTAGTTGTGAAGCAAAACGCTGCACCATCTGGTCTACCTCAGAGTTAACACGACTATCTTGTACTACGATACTATCCTGAACAGCCTGGTGTGTGAGAAGTTTATTTTCTAGCAAACTTCCTAGCACTTGGCAAGGAGTAATATCTGCAGAAGCTTGACCTCTTTGCTTTATCTCAATAAGACTTTGATCAATATCACTTTCTAAAATCAAGTAATCACCTACTACCCCAGCTACACCATCTACTTTAAATTTCTTAAAAGGAGCTTTTACAGTATCATTTTGAACCGTTACTGCTGCTTCTTTAATCGTTGTAACTTCTGGAGTTACTGTTGTTTCTTGTGCAATACTAAGCTGTGCCGCTGCAAGCAGCACTACCATATTAATTGTAAATTTCAAATTGTTTGTTTTTAATAGCATCATCCTTAATCTCCTTTTCAAGCTTTTGTATAAGCGCTAATTTTCTTTTATTCTTAATAATCTGATTGATCGTTGGTCTTACATATTCCAACGGGGCATTTTCATTGCGCTCAAGCGTACTTCTTACAGCTACCAAATATAATCCTAATGAGTCTCGCAGTTGTAAGAAATTTGTTTTTTTTAACAAGTTGTTTGCATTCTCCTTGTTTATCGCATTTATTTGATCAATTACCACACCTCTTTTTATCCATATAGAATCATTTAGAAAATAATTCTTGTACTGAAATTTTAGTGAATCTAAAGCGTACTTATCCTTCTCATCCTTGCTTGTAAAATAAGATTCCAGTGTTTTTAGGTTTTGATAATCTTCGTCTACTTGAATGAATTTAAACTGAACCAGCGGTTCATTAAGTAAAAAGTTCTCTTTGTTTTCTTCGTAAAATTTCAACGCTTCACTATCAGAAACAACGCTATCTAATTGTTTATTTATAAGTGCATCTTTATAAAAACGAGTATATAAATCACTTCTATAGGATGACACGAGCGCTTCAAATTCTTCTTGATCTTCTTTTGGCAGATTTCTCAAGGCTCCATCTAGCAGTAGCTGACTTGTAGCCCAAGTATTGATGTAATTTTGTACAAAGGACGCGCTATCTGTCACTACATTCTTTGCCATAACTTCTTCAATAGTGCGCTTTGATAATGTATGATTATTTACCCGAGCAACAATAGTCTCAGTATCATCACTTTTAAAATAGCGACAACTCACCATTGACAGTGAAACTACTGCAAACAAAAGAAATACAACGACGCTGTTGTTTTTAATTCTCATATTTCATTATTAACGTATTCAAAACTTCTTTATTTACAGTGATTACACTTTTATCTCTTAAGTTTTTTACAAACTTAGCTTCCAGTGGTCTAGGTGTCGTTGTACGTGGGATACCCTTCACGTCTTTTAGTAATTGATCTTTTGCCTCTGTAATGTCCGTAACGTGATAAACCGTAAAGTTATCTCCATCTTCTATCAACTCACTTACTCCTTGAGATAGATGTTGTCCCTCTGGTAAATCTTCTTGAGTTAGAACCCTACTAGATAGTAATACAGGCGTATCATGCTTACTTTTCAAAGATAGTACGGCTTCTTCTGGCGTGATGCCTTTAGAAAGAAGGTTTCTATATTTTTTTGCTAAGCTTTTATTTTTGGTAGTACATACTGTAGCCTCATAAGTCTTTACACTTCTATAGTCTTCCTTATTCCCTAAGAAGAATTCTTGTAGACCTATACTATCTTGCTGAGCTTTTTTCCAGATATTAGTTTCTAATAAATCAAATAACAATAGACCTTCCTTGTATTCTTTTAATATGTCACTAAAATCTTGATCCTCCTCTTCTAGGTGCTCCAGATGATAGTTTTTAAGCACGATGCTTACAAAAGATTGAATTCTTTCTTTAACAAACTGATTTCTATTTCTATATGTTTTTCTTGGATAAGACGCTAGTAAATAGTCGGCTACCATTTTGTAAGTATAAGCAACTTTATTTCTTCCTAAGGTAAAGGCTACATTGCTTAATGCCGGATTGTTATTAAGAACAACCTTAGTTTCAGAATATTTCTCTGGAAAGATTCTTTCTAAATAGGGTTGCAATCCTTCATCAAGAATTACATTATATCTATTTCTTAACTTGTTATCTAACTTGTCTGATATTACTTGTGCCCTAGCGTCTCTTTTTACTTTACTAATTAAAGTAGATTGGACATCCTGATAACTAGGAATTGGTGTTTTAGATAATAACTTTAATATATGCCAACCAAATTCAGTTTTAAAAGGTTGTGAGATATCCCCTATATTTTCAAGTGAAAATGCTGTTTCTTCAAAAATTGCACTCCTTAGTTGCCCTTGCTCAAATTCTTCTAGTTTCCCTCCTTTTCTATATGAAACTCTATCATCACTATAATTAAGTGCTAGTGTTTCAAAAGAGGCACCTTCTTTCAATAGCTTAGTCACCTCATTAATTCTTTGCTCTGGAATAATAGTACTGTCATTTTGATTTAAAGCAACCATTACATGAGCCACCTTTACTTTCCCCTTTGATTTGCGAGTCGCGATAGGCTCAACTATATGATATCCAAAACTCGTTCTAAAAGGCTTAGACACCTCATTAATTGCCGTGTTGTAAGCGGCATTCTCAAATGGGTACACCATTTTAAACGCTTTAAACCAGCCTAAATTCCCACCATTCTTTTTAGCTGATGGATCTTCACTTACTTCTCTAGCTACTTTTTCAAAGTTTTCACCTTTAATTATACGTTCTCTTACTCGAGTGATCTTTTGATAAGCTACAAGTGTATCACTAGGTGAGGCATCTGGGTTAAGCCTAACGAGTATATGTCTCGCATTGAGCTCGTTTACAGTTCTATTATAAGCTTCTTTAACAAGCTCTTCTGTAACCTTGACGTCATTGAGATAGCTTTTTGCCAGTTGTGCGCGATATGCAGATATTTCATCTCGATAAGACTTTTTCTTATCAAGACCTAGCTTATATGCTTCTTGAACTTTGAGCTTGTAATCTATAAAGAGCTCTAAATAATCTTTTGGGGAACTCAACGCATCCTCTTTTATAAGGTCACTATTTTTCTCAAAGACTCTTATAAACTCCTCACTATAAACAACTTCATCATTTATTGTAAGAAGAATATCTTTTTGAGCTTGAGCAGATGCAAATCCAAAAAGAAAAGTAATCAATAAAAACAAGTGCTTCATAGCGTTCTAAGTATGTGCAAAAATAAGTATTATGAACTGTTGTACCATAGCAACGAGCTTATAGAATATTTAGTACCTATTGAGCTAGATAGAAAATATATGCTATATTTTTGTTAGAAATAAAATCATATTATGCCTACAGAAGAACGACTTAAACTAATTTGGGATTTTAGAGGTCCAGATGCACATAAAATTGCTTTACACCATGAGATTCACTTAAAAGAGTATGCAGCTGCACAGGTATTAAATACTCCCATTACAGGCACTCAACAAGTTACAGAAGAACACAGCATTGCATTTTTGGTAGTTGATAAAGAAGCGATGAAACCAGTGAGAGATGCGCTCAAACCTCACCGAGGGCAGCTATTTACTTAAAAAGTATCACTTGGCATAGATATTGTCTTCTATCACATATATTTGCACGCGCAAATGATAATCTTAATAAATACTATACAATGAAAAAAATCGTACTTGGAATGTTTGTAGTCCTATTTACTGCAACCGCTTTTGCTCAAAGCAAAATAGGAACTGTAGATGCCGACTTCATTCTCTCAAAAATGCCTGAACTTACAGGAGCCAATGAAAAAGTAAAAGCTTACAATCTTGATCTTGAAACGCAAATGAAAGCAAAGATTGAAGACTATGAAGCAAAGGTAAAACTATACCAAAGCGGTCAAGCGACTTTTACAGATGCAGACAAGAAAACAAAACAAGGAGAAATCATCGCTCTTGAAGAAGATATCTCAAAATTTCGTCAGAATGGCGCTCAACTTTTACAATTAAAGCAATCTGAAGTTGTACAACCACTTTACAAGAAAATAGGAGAAATGGTAACTGTAGTTGCTAAGGAGCAAGGATACTCACATATCCTTACTATAGGTAACAACAATAACTTTGCATATGCAGACCCTGCATCAGACATTACAATGGCTGTTCTTACTAAACTAGGAATCACAGTAGAAGAGTAATCTTATACCGCATTTTATTAAGAAGCCGCTTCTACTAGATAGAAGCGGCTTTTTTTATGTCATTACTTATCAAGTATACTTTTAATATCTGGCTTAAAATAATTAGGTCCCTTAAGCACTTTTCCATCTTCGCGATAGATAGGTTTTCCATCGGCTCCTAGTTTACTCATATTTGAGCGCTGGATTTCATTAAAAACTTCTTCAATTTTATCTTGCATACCATGCTCGATAATCGTTCCGCATAAAATATACAGCATATCCCCTAGCGCATCTGCCACTTCTACTAGGTCACCAGCGTTTGCAGCTTCTAGATACTCTTCATTTTCCTCTTTCATGAGGTTAAAGCGTAGTTCATTTTTAGATTGCGGGAGATTTGCGGTAGGTTTATCTTTTCGATCAAGACCATAAGTGTCATGAAATAATGTTACGGCGGCTATTTTATTTTTCATAAAGGATTTTGTTTTGTTACGCTTTCGCGAAAGCGTACTCAGTCGTATTTTTACAACTCCTAAAATACTTTAAATGTTTAGTACTGGTCAGATTATATTTGTTGTTTTTTTTATTGTGGCTTTTATCCTTCTTATGGTATGGAGTTACAGAAAGGATTTATCTCTACACAAAAAGCAATACAAAGGAAGTAAATGGGTGCTGGTAGGCTTTATGGGTTTTATCGCTTTACTTATAATCATCAAACTCGCACTGAAACCTTAATAATGTCACTGGAGTATACATGCTGTATGAAACTATTATAAAAAACAAAAGCCCGCTATATGCGGGCTTTTATTTTATGTGAAATGGCAAGTGTTATGCTTTAAACAATGGTCTGTGCCCCATCATCTCGTTCACACTTTTTGCAACGTTTTCTAGCACCTCGTCATTATCGTGGTGCTGTATTGCCTTGTCTATAAAGTTTGCAATCTCGTGCATATCACCTTCTACAAGACCACGTGTAGTAATTGCTGCGGTACCTATACGTATACCTGAAGTTACAAATGGTGACTTGTCATCAAATGGTACCATATTTTTATTTACCGTAATATCTGCTTTCCCTAGTGCTTCTTCGGCAGCTTTACCTGTTACATCTTTGTTGCGTAGATCTATAAGCATCATATGATTATCTGTACCTCCAGATATAATGTCGTATCCTTTAAGCACAAGTGCATCTGCCAGCGTGGTGGCATTTTTCTTAACCTGTACCATATAGTGTAAAAACTCATCTGTAAGTGCTTCTCCAAAGGCGATTGCCTTTGCTCCTATCACGTGCATTAATGGCCCTCCTTGGTTCCCAGGAAAAATACCACTATCTAACAATGAAGACATCATTCTTAGCTTTCCACTCTTTAATTTGATTCCAAAAGGATTTTCAAAATCCTTCCCCATCATGATCATTCCACCGCGTGGTCCTCTTAGGGTTTTGTGTGTGGTAGTTGTTACTACGTGACAGTGTGGAATAGGATCTGCAATGATTCCTTTTGCGATAAGACCTGCTGGGTGTGCAACATCTGCAAGAAGGATTGCTCCTACTGAGTCAGCAATTTCGCGAAAGCGTTTATAATCTATCTCACGAGAGTATGCAGAAGCTCCAGCAATAATCATCTTAGGCTGCTCCTTTGTTGCTATCTCTTGTATTTTATCATAATTAAGTAGTCCCGTTTCCTTCTCTACTCCATAAAAAACTGGGTTATACAAACGTCCAGAAAAGTTTACTGGAGATCCATGCGTAAGGTGACCACCGTGTGCAAGATCAAAACCTAAAAATTTATCTCCTGGCTTTAAACATGCATGAAACACTGCTGTGTTTGCTTGCGATCCAGAGTGTGGCTGTACGTTTGCATATGCAGCTCCAAAGAGTTCCTTTGCGCGTTCTATAGCAAGTGTCTCTACCTCGTCTACTACTTCACAACCACCGTAATATCTTTTTCCTGGGTAACCTTCGGCATATTTGTTTGTTAACACAGAACCTGCAGCTTCCATTACTTGGTCACTTACAAAGTTTTCTGAAGCAATAAGTTCTAGTCCGTTTAATTGGCGTTCTTTTTCTTCTTGTATTAGGTCAAAAATGGCAGTATCACGTTGCATAGTAAAATTGTTTGTTAAAGTGATACAAAAATACTACAAAGACTTTTTAAGAGTGCTATAAATCCTATATTTGAAGAGAGAATTACAAACAACTTATCAAATAATAGACAATGCCACTATCTGCTAACGATCCCTCTAGAAAAACTTGGCTCGAAACGCCAAAAAATACAGATTTCCCAATACAGAACATTCCTTTTGGTGTATTCTTAACGCGTGATGACGTTATTACAATAGGGACGCGTATAGGTGATTACGCAATAGATCTTGGTGCTTTACACCAGTTAGGTTACTTTGAAGGTATCCCACTTACAGATGATATTTTTTTACAAGACACACTCAATGATTTTATTGCAGATGGCCGTAAAACATGGAGATTAGTACGTAACCGCATTGCCGAAATTTTTGAGGAAACAAACGAATCTTTACGTAATAATAAGAAAGATTGTGAAGTTGTAATTTTCAAAATGGAAGAAGTTGAGATGCAATTACCTGTACAAATAGGTGATTATACAGATTTCTACTCAAGTATAGAGCATGCTACAAATGTAGGAACCATGTTCCGCGGTGAGGAAAATGCTTTGATGCCTAACTGGCTCCATTTACCTGTTGCATATCACGGGAGAAGTTCTTCTGTAATACCATCAGGAATTCCGGTACACCGTCCTAACGGTCAGAAATTACCTAACGGAGCTACAGAGCCTATTTTTGGCCCATCAAGATTAGTAGATTTTGAACTAGAGATGGCTTTTATTACTACAGATGCAAATAATCTAGGTGAATCTATCACTACGGCAGATGCCGAAGAAAATATTTTTGGACTTGTACTCTTTAATGACTGGAGTGCTCGAGATATTCAAAAATGGGAGTATGTGCCACTGGGACCATTTCTTGCAAAAAACTTTGCCTCTTCAATCTCTCCTTGGATTGTAACTCTTGATGCACTTGAGCCTTTCCGCGTTGAAAGCCCTAAGCCTAAAAAAGAATTACTTCCTTACTTACAATATGAAGGAAAGAAAAGTTTTGATATCAATCTTGAAGTAGCATTACAACCAGAAGGAAAGAAAGAGACTACGGTTTGTAAATCTAACTTTAAGTATATGTACTGGAACATGAGCCAGCAACTAGCGCACCATACTGTAAATGGATGCCCTGTAAATGCTGGAGATATGATGGGAAGCGGTACACTATCTGGAAAAACACCAGATTCTTACGGATCTATGCTCGAGTTATCATGGAGAGGAGAAAAGCCTGTCAAACTTGAAGAAGGTGGTGATCGTAAGTTTATTGAAGATAATGACACAGTAATTATACGTGGTTACTCTAAAACAAAGGATTATCCACGCATAGGTTTTGGCGAGGTTTCGACAAAATTACTTCCTGTATTTGAGCCTAAAACTAAATAGTGAATCGTCTATAAATGATTAAAACGATTGCTTTATACTTAGTCATGTTACTAGCGGTGGCCTTCTATGCTAGCGCCTTTTACTTAGGCTATTTACTTCTTACACTTATTTTTGGTAACACTGTAAGTATCGTTATCATTTTAAGTTGTGCCACATGGTACTTTGTGAGAGACTTTAGAAAGAAAAGAAGAGCAAGATTGCTTTAATTTATAGTATCACGCTTTCGCGAAAGCGTATAAAACAAAAAAAGGTTAGCTACACGGCTAGCCTTTTTTTTTATTGATAAAGCCTAGTATTGAAGGATCTACAAGCAGGTGTGGCAATCACCTTCTAAAGCAAAGATTTCTTGTACAACGACAAAATTCTTAGTGCCATAATTAAAAGTTAAATAGTTTATGCATTATGTTATTTACCAAATTCTTAACTATCTCAAGAAGGAAAACCGTATAGATTTGACTTTATAACTAACTTTATAATTCATTCATCATGAGACAATTAATCACTTTATCATTACTATTATTTTGTACTACTATGTTTGCACAAGAACAGTTTGAAAAATCAAATTTTTCAGAATTAAAATTAAACGGGCTCTCTACCGCCTTAGGTACAATTGACGTAGAATTTGAAAGAACAATTAATGAGAACTCTTCTTTTGGGACATCATTATTTACCACTTTTAATGACTCCGGCGCAGCATTTCAATATGAATATGACAGTGGAATCACTGGTTTCTATAGACGCTATTTGAGCAAGAAATATGCTAGCGGACTTTTTGTTGAAGGTTTTACAATGTTTCACAGTACCAAAATCCTTGAGCCTTATACTACACCAGATACAGATAATAATCTACTTATAGGTTTAGGTGTAGGTTACAAGTGGATTTCAAAAGAAGGAATCATTTTACAAGCAAATTTTGGAATGGGAAGAAACGTTTTTGAAACCAACCAAGATAAAGTGAGTGGTAGAGCGGGAATTAGTATAGGCTATCGTTTCAAGTAATATAACTTGAAAACAATGCTTGTAAAAAAGTACCTCTATGTTAGATGTATACTATTCACTTTACAATAGCATGCATGCCGCGGGTATCAACTTTATAGCATCACGCTTTCGCGAAAGCGTATAAAACAAAAAAAAGGTTAGCTACATGGCTAGCCTTTTTTTATTGATATAGTCTGGTATTAAGGGATCTACAAGCAGGTATAGCAATCACCTCCTAGAGCAAAGAGTTGCTGAATTTCGGTGGCGTTTAATGCATTCTTGTACACTCTAAGATCATCCACGTGACCTAAGAAATTCTGGCCAAGTGTATATTCATTTAATGCAGTACTACCTATGTCAAGTGCGGCATTAATAACCTCGTTACGAAGAATACCGTCTCTGTAAAGTTTCACAGTGTTTGCACCATCTACGGTTATTGCTAGATGATGCCAGTCGGTATTCATCCACTCTACATCTGCTTCATTACTCCAATCTTCATCTACAATTTGAAAATCACTTGTAAAGAAAGTTGGCGTATTAAAGTTAGTCACACCTAGAGCAAATCCTTCTTGACTTGCATCTGTACCCTTTTGAAATATAATTTCTACATCTCCGGAGTTTGTATTTTGCATTTTAAACCAGACACTTATAGTATACTGATCCCCTTGTACAATACTATTTTCTCTAGTAACAGGTATTGTAAATGAATCCTGATTAAAACTAATTGCGCAGTGATCGGAGCCATCTCTATCTACGACACATTCATTTATAGCAGCGCTGTTTACATAACCACTTATAAGCTCTACGGGATATTCAGATAAAGGCATATAAATCACGAGATCATTAAGATAATCTTGTGGATTACTGCAACAATCTACTACAGTAAGATTGATAAAAAATATTTTAAACTCACTTGTATCACTTAAAAGTGTTGCTCGCACCCATAGCTGCTCTGGACTAGTAGTTGTAGTATAATTGGTAGGGTTTGATATCGCATTTGTTTGGTTGCTAGCATCCTCTCGGGTGTAGTAATATGCAATATTTACTTCTGAGGTGTCGCAGTCTAGAAGTGTTTCTGTTAGGTCAAAGGTAGCCTCACCTTCTTGACCATTATCACATACATTTAGTACAGCACTAACAAAACAATCTAATGGCTCTTGAAAGCAGTTTCGCTCAAGCGTCATTATATCATCGCCTTTCTCTAATAAAAGGGTCTCTTCATCACATTGTGTTACCGTCCAGTTACCACCAATATTTGTATGTAAAACAGGAAGATCTAAAAAGCTAAGTCTAACACCAGAAGCTATTGCAGAAGTAGACCATGTTGCCTCTGCTATAATATTAGTGTCAAAATATAAAAGGTAATTATTTGTACCAAAAGAAAATACATAATTACTAAGCGTATCTTCATTATTGTAAGAAGTTATCTGCCAGTAACAACTCATGAGAAAATCGTTTACCTCACTCTCCAAACATACATCTTCCTCAAAATGATAGGTATCATCTTCCTCACAACTCGAAGAAGCTTCTACCAGCGCAGATGATAACGTACTATGGCTTGACATCTCCTGCGTTGTATCATCATGAGCTCTCATAACAATAGGAAAATTAATAGCTGTTACAAGATTACTTCCTTGTACAGTATTTACAAAGGATAGCAATTCTCTATCGCTCTGTACACTGACTACATTTGCAATAGTAAATTCTGGATCAAAAGTGCTAAAGCCAAAAGGGTATACAAAATCAACACATTCTATATCTGCGTCATTTTGTGTAGTCTGTCCGCAAGCTTCTACGAGTTCATTGAGGGCTATCTGTGATGCAACCACAACTTGATCATGCGTAGACGTTATAACTGTGACAGGAAAATCAATAGTATAATCATCTGCATTTCCTTGTTGCTCAAAAAGTGCTGCTATGGTTTCAAAATCGCCTGTGTGGTTTACTATAATATCTGCATTATTTATAGTGACAGTAACTGGCAAGACAAGCTCTAAGCAAGATGCCCTATCAATAATATCATCATGAGACCCATCATTAAGAGCGACATTATGCATTAATTGCATTAACTGTGCGTTCACATTGTCTTCTACACCTCCCTCGATTGAGCTTTGTTCATTAAGATCATCTTGACACCCTATTGTCATGCATAATAGCATCAATAACAATGGTCGCTGTAAATGTCTTAAGAATGAGGATGCTATGATTTGCATAGTTTTATTAAAGTACTGCAATAATAAAACAACTTTAAATAAAAAACTCCTACCTCTTTTAAGTTATTATATACATTTCTCTATTATTGCACCCAATGAAGAAAGGAGACAACAAAGGTGTTTGCCACGAAACTATCTATAATAGGGTCTTTAAAGCGCATTCTAAAAATCTTTATAATTTTCTTTACTACAAATTTGGGAACGACTATAATCCCGAAGATAAAGTACAAGAGGCATTTATCAAGCTCTGGGAAAACTGCTCAAAAGTTTCTGAAGAGAAAGCAAAAAGCTATCTATTTACCATAGCAAATAACCTCACGCTTAATGCCTATGCACACAAGAAGGTGGTCTTAAAATTTAAAAAGAATATCCCCAAAGGATATACAAATGAGACTCCAGAATTTGTACTTGAGGAACAAGAATACCAACAAAAACTTGAAAAAGCGATTGCAAATCTCACAGAGGCGCAACGAACCGCTTTTTTACTAAACCGTGTAGAAGGAAAAAAACACAAGGAAATTGCAGCGCTCTTAGGTATATCTACAAAGGCAGTAGAAAAAAGAATTTACGGAGCTTTAAAAAAATTAAAGGTAGAAATTGCAGAGCTCAGGTAGGAGAAACAACAATAACCCTGTTACATATACAGTAACGCTATGGAAAAAGAACAATTAATACGTAAATGGCTCGATAATGAGCTTACCGAGAGTGAGCTTCAAGCATTTAAAAATCTTGAAGAATATGATCAGTATATCCGTATTTCTGATACTGTCAAGAACCTAGAAATCCCTACTTACAATATAGACACTCAACTTGAGGTGTTGCAGGCACGTATAGAGGCTAAGAAATCTAAAGTGATTTGGCTAAAACCTTTTCTTCGTATCGCAGCAGTACTTATCCTATTTGTAGGTGTTTACTTTGCTGTATCACAAAGATCTACTAGTATTGAGCACTACACTCATATTGCCCAAAAAGAAACCATCACATTGCCCGACAACTCTACAGTGATGCTCAACGCAATGTCTTCTATTTCTTATGATGAAAATACTTGGGAAGCACAACGCAATGTATCTCTAGAAGGAGAGGCATATTTCAAAGTGTCTAAGGGAACTACATTTAACGTTACGACTACAAATGGGACTGTAACGGTATTAGGAACACAGTTTAATATCAAAAATAGAGACGAATACTTTGACGTAGTGTGTTATGAAGGTTCTGTAAAAGTTACAACCGCGGCACAGGAAGTAATATTAAAAGCTGGAGACCGCTTTCGCGAAAGCGTACTCATAGCAGGAACTAAAATCACAAATACTCCCAAAACACCGTCATGGACGTATAATGAAAGTTCGTTTGAAAAAACTCCTTTAAAAGAAGTGATTGCAGAACTAGAAAGACAATATCAAGTTCAAGTTGATGTAAACGAAGTATTTTCTCAAGAACTATTTACAGGTACATTTACCCATGACAATCTAGATATTGCTCTAAAATCTATAAGTCTACCTTTTAATTTAACCTATACCAAAGAGGAAAATAAGGTAACTTTAGCTCGTGATTAAGAAAGTTTTCTCAATACTTTTTCTTCTATTATTCTTTTTATTTTTTTCTGATTTACGATCTCAAGAAAATAACAGTGAAAGAATATCTCTGGTTGCTGTTTTAAAAAGCATCGAGACAAGGTATGACGTGAGATTTTCTTATGTAGATGAACTCGTTTCCTCTATTAAAATACCACGCATTTCAACAGATAAAAGTCTTGATGATGCGCTACTTCTTATCACAAACTATACGGGCTTTGATTTTAACAAACTTAATAATCGATTTATTGTTTTAAGGGATCTCAATAATCCTAGCGAAATTCATGAGCTAGATAATATTTACATTGCTTCCTTACTTACTTCTGGAATCTCAAAATCTAGTTCTGGTATCACAATAATAACACCAAAGCAATTTGGCATTCTTCCTGGTATTATAGAACCGGATGTCTTACAAACAGTCCAAGCATTGCCTGGAATTATAAGCACAAACGAGACCGTTTCTGACGTAAATATACGTGGCGGTACAAACGATCAAAATTTAATACTTTGGGACGGTATTAAAATGTACCAATCTGGACATTTCTTTGGTCTTATATCTGCTTTTAATCCTTATTTAACTAAACAAGTTGAAATTATAAAAAATGGCACAAGCGCTCGCTATGGTGACGGTGTATCAGGTGTACTCAAAATAGGTTTAGAAGACAGTATTTCTAACAAGAAAAGCGGTAGCATAAGTGGCAACTTATTGCATGTAAAGGGATTTGCGAGACTACCACTCACAAAAAAAGCAACTGTACTCCTATCTGCTAGAAGATCTCACACAGATATAACTGATACGCCTACATATCGCAGTTATTCAGATCGTATTTTTCAAGATACAGATTTGGAAATGAGAAATAACCTTCCCATTTCTACAACAAATATTAATTTCTTTTTTTACGATATAAGTGCAAAATACATATACAACATAAGCAATCGTGATTACTTAAGTATAAGCGCCACCACGCTGTTTAATAAGCTAGAATATGATGAAAACACTACTGCGACAGGAGTTTTTGCACGCAGTGGCATTGATCAAGGAAATAGTGCTTTAAAAATAAATTATGCAAGAAAGTGGAATGCAAAACTTAAGACTGATATTAATATGTATGCCTCAAACTATAATCTAAGGGCACGTAATTTTAATATAGAAAATAACCAACAACTTGACCAAGAAAACGAAGTTCTAGACATAGGTCTCAAATTAAACACACAGTTAAGGCTAAGTAATAATTTAAGATGGGAAAATGGATATCAATTTACAGAGATAGGAACTAGAAATCTCGCACAAACTAATAATCCGTTATTTTTTAGTAATGAAAAAAACATCACTCGCACACAAGCGCTATTTACAGAGCTTTCTTTTCTCTCAAATAACAAAACCACCCAATTTACTGCAGGCACGAGAGCCAGCTACCTAGAACGTTTTAAGAAGTTTATTATAGAGCCTAGACTACGTTTTAGTCAGCGGTTTTTAAATTACTTTAAGGTAAGTGCTCTAGGTGAGTTTAAAAACCAATCTGTATTCCAAATTATAGATCAACCCAATGATTTTTTAGGACTTGAACGAAGAAGATGGGTTGCAGCAAATAATGAAAATCTACCCATTTTAAGAAGTAAACAAGCCTCACTAAGTCTTGATTACACTAAAAGTAAATGGTTATTTAGTATAGAAGGTTATGTAAAAGATGTCGCGGGCATTAGCTCGAGAAGTCAAGGATTTCAAAATCAATTTCAATTTGTAAATGCTACAGGATCCTATAATGTTATAGGCATGGATTTTCTTGCCAGAAAAAGATTTAAATCCTTTACCAACTGGCTAAGTTATTCTTATTCAAAAAACAACTACACTTTTAATACTTTAAACAACGGTCAAAGATTTCCAAATAACAATGATATAAGACATTCTATAAGCGCTGGAACTTCATATAATCTTGAGCGTTTTAAACTTTCACTAGGATTTAATTGGCGTTCTGGCACACCATTTACACGCCCACAAAATCAAAGTGTTCTACAGAATAATCAGATTGTTTATGAGAGACCTAACTCTTCATTATCAGATAGCTTTCTGAGGTTTGACATCTCTACCATATACAATTTCAAAATGCTTAATAATCATGCTCAAATAGGCGCATCTATCTGGAATCTGATTAATAGCGACAATATCCTTAACACCTATTATCTAGTTGATAGTGATAATGAAGTACAGCAAATGACTGTAAAATCACTGGGCTTTACACCAAACCTTAGTTTTCAATATAACTTTTAGTAAGTAATTGCGGCGGCTACGTGCTTTCCAACTAATTTATCTCTGCCCTTTAAGAAGTCTAGCTCGATAAGAAAGTTACATTGCACTACTTCTCCTCCTAGTTGCTCAACAAGAGCAATTACAGCTGCAGCTGTTCCTCCTGTGGCTAATATGTCGTCATGCAATAGGACTTTATCTCCTGGCTTGATAGCATCGCTATGCATCTCAAGGATATCTGTACCATATTCAAGCGCGTACTCCTGAGATATCCTATCATAAGGTAATTTATTAGGCTTTCTTACAGGCACAAATCCAGCGTTTAGTCTTTTGGCAAGCAACGTACCAAAAAAGAAACCCCTAGCCTCTATTCCTACTACAACATCAATATCTGTTTCTGGAACGAGTGTGTATAAAATCTCTTCCGCTTTCGCGAAAGCGTTTGCATCACCCAACAATGGAGTAATATCTTTAAAAGTAATTCCTTCTTTAGGAAAATCTTGAATATCTCTTATGTAATCTGAAATTTGCATGCCGTAAAGTTACCATTTTGGATTAAACACTTTAATTCTTAAAAAATATTTATCACATACAATTTATGTAATTATTTGACTTAAAGATTAATAGAAAAATATTACAAAATAATTGTAATATTTTGTTGATTTTATTTGTTTAAATGAAACAAACAATTGTATATTTGCACCCCGAAACGAACTAGTAATTGTTCTTTCAATTAGGCCTCGTGGCGCAACTGAATAGCGCACTTGATTACGGCTCAAGAGGTTACAGGTTTGAATCCTGTCGAGGTCACGAAAAGCTTTTCAAAAAGCACCATAACTGCGCTAATCTTAGGATTAGCGCAGTTTTTTATTTTATATGGCTTCGTTTAATATCATTTAATGATATTCTACAATCTCATTAACTTATGAGTACACTTACCTCAAAATTGAAATTCTACCCAAAAGAATTAGCTCACCCTCACTTCTCTTAATTACTGATTTACAGAATTTTAAATAATTAAATGTAAATTTGAATTTCAAAATATAACCGCTTAATTAACAACTACTATCTTTAACTTGACCGTAGTGTTTTCTAAAATAAAATATCGATAACTCGAATATAATTTCTTAAAGTCAACTCTATAATTAGATTTGAATACATTTGCTATTGCAAACCCTTAACACATTATCAAAATGAGCAATACGAACATCGTACTGAGCAAGGCCGATAAGAACATCTTAAAATTGATGTCTAAAGGCATGACACACTTGGAGATCTCTAAGAAGCTAACTGCAAACAACCAATCACCAGCTAGTACTTCTCACATTGAGAAATTAATTATGAAGCTGAAAAAAAATTACAAAGCTAAAACCTCGTTTCAATTAGGTATACTTCTATATAAAGATGGTTATTTCAAATAGACACTTTATATAATCAAGTAAAATACATTGGGCTCTGGAAATTGAACATAAGCAGTTTTCACTTCCATTTTTTAAAGATTTTCACCCATACAGTTACGTAAATGACTGAATGGGTGACCTATCTTTGGTGTACACTTTCTGCACAACATTTCAATAGTAAGATAATATAGAACACCTCTTATCATAGTTCTTGAGAAAAACTTAAGTCCTCCAGTACAATCAATCTTATACTATCGAGCCTGATAAAATCAGTACATCTACATTAGGAAATACTTTTTTGATTATCGCAAAAGCGCTTCCAGTGTAATATACTTACAAGTAAAATCAACTTCCTTATCTACAGCTATCATACCATTAAATTCAGTATCAAATGTAAAGGGATTTAAGTAGTATTTTTGCCCCTTATAGATACCGTAATTATCGTATACCTCTAGTTCCTTTAACTCTTTTAACGAGCAGCCTACTGCTTTAAGCAGAGCTTCCTTCCTAACCCAGTACCAATAGAATTTGTCTAGTGGAATTTTATTTTGAATAATGTTATTCCACTCTAAATCTGTGAAGAGATACTTAAAGAACTTCAAATCGACATCTTTTCTTTTTTCGATATCAATACCGATTTGAATATTGGCACCAAAAACTAAAACTACGTACCCATTACTATGCGAAATTGAAAAATTAAAGCCATCAATACTGGGTTTTCCATTCTCAGAATAGGTAATATCTTCTATCGAAAATTTTGAATATTCACTTGCTAAAATGGCTTTTCTCAACAGTAACCTTCCAGTGACAAAGCTTAAAAAATCACCTCTATCTAAATACCTAAGAGCCCTATTTACAATAGAATCAGGCAAATATTTCAATAATTGATCATCGGTATATTTTTTAAGCTCCTTCGACAAACAAACAATCCAAATTTCTTTCATTTTAGTGCAATTGAAAAACATTTATGATTAAATGCCTATGAGTCTCATTTATAATTCCGTTTTTTGTGGTACCAACAAGAACCTACTCGGTACCAGTTGGCCAAATTTAGGAAAACAATATGATTACCAAGGAACACATTATAGAGATAACCACTCAATTGTACTTAAAAAATGGAGTTAAGGCTGTTACCATAGCAGATATCAGCAAGGAATTGAGTACCTCTAAACGTACCATTTACAATCATTTTATCGATAAAACTGATTTAATGCAAGCCTGTGTAGAACAATATCTGGCTAGTATAAGAACCAAGAACGATGATATCATTAATAGCTCTAGCTCTGCTATTGAAGCTATGGGAATGATTCAGCAACAAATTTTAATAAGAGCAAATTATAGTAATGCTCACTTTTATAAAGAAGTATTAAAATATTACCCTAGCATCTTAAAAGACTCTTATAAGAAAAATGCAGAATTCGCTTTTAGAGAGTTACTCTATTTATCTAAATGGGGTGTAAAAGATGGGTTTTTCAGAAAAGACTTGGATCCAGAGGTAACAATGGCCACCGTTCAAACTCTTTTAAAATTATGCAATAACACAAAGATTTTCCCATCTAAACATTATTCTAAAGCTAGGCTCACCGAAGGTATTATGGTTGCTTACTTAAGAGGGTTATGTACTGACAAAGGTCTTGTTGAAGTTGAAAAGCACAAGCACCTTTATTTAAATATAGACTAAAGATATGGATACTATTAATAGTTCGCTTAAGAAAACACCTGTAGCAATCATTGGTCTATCAGCCATGTTTGCAGATGCCATCAATGTAGAACAGTTTTGGAACAATATTATTAGTCAAAAAGATAGCATTGTTGACGTTCCAGAATCTCGCTGGAATATTGATGATTACTATGATGCAGATCCCATGGCTGCAGATAAGACTTATTGTAAAAAAGGGGGGTTTATTCCAGATGTAGACTTTAATCCAATTGAATTTGGGTTACCTCCTAACATTTTGGAAGTTACAGATGCCTCACAGCTTCTTGCTTTAATAGCCGCTAGAGATGCTTTTGAGGATGCTGGATATGGCAGAGAGTCAGAAAAATTTACAGCATTACTAAAGGAAAAAACAGGGGTTATTCTCGGTGTAGGTGGTGGACAAAAACTAATCACTCCACTTACCTCTAGATTGCAAGCTCCTATCTGGGAAGCTGCTTTAAGAAGCAGTGGTATCTCAGATACAGATATACCGCATATTGTGGATAAAATGAAGAAAGCATACATAGGCTGGAATGAAAATTCTTTCCCAGGAATGCTAGGTAATGTCATTTCTGGTCGCATCACAAATCGTTTTGATTTAGGAGGCATCAACTCCGTGGTAGATGCTGCTTGTGCTGCATCACTTTCAGCTGTAAAAATGGCTGTTTCTGAATTAATAGAAGGAAGATGTGACATGATGTTAACCGGAGGAGTCGACACAGACAATTCTCCTTTTATGTACATGTCTTTTTCTAAAACGCCAGCATTCTCTCGTAAGGGAAGTATTCGCCCTTTTGACACCGATTCTGATGGCATGTTGATTGGAGAAGGTGTTGGAATGTTAGTCTTAAAAAGATTAGAGGATGCAGAGCGTGATGGAGATAGAATTTATGGTTTACTTACTGGTGTAGGTTCTTCTAGTGACGGTCGTTATAAATCGGTTTATGCGCCTCGCCCTCAAGGACAAGCGCTAGCGATGCAAAGAGCTTATGATGAGGCAGGTTATGACGCATCTACCGTTAAATTAATTGAAGGGCACGGGACTGCAACCGGTGCTGGTGATGCAGCCGAATTTGAATCTATGTCCATTGTTTTTGGGAAGAATAATTCTTCAAAAAATCATATTGCTATCGGTTCTGTAAAATCGCAAATAGGTCATACAAAAGCTGCAGCTGGTGCAGCAGGAATGATAAAAGCAGCCTTGGCTCTGTATCATAAAGTACTTCCGGGAACGATTAATGTAACCAAGCCACATAACAAATTTGGGATTGAAAATTCGCCTTTCTATGTCAACTCTGAAACACGACCTTGGTTTAAAAATGGTGTTCCCCGTAGAGCGGGATTGTCTGCTTTTGGGTTTGGTGGTGTAAACGTTCATTTTGCCATGGAAGAATATGAAAAGAAAGCCTCATTTAATGATAGAATGCACCAGTCCTTCCACAGTATTTTTATAAAGGCAAATAACACAAGCGACCTACTAACGATTATTAAGGGTGAAATTACTGCATTGTCTTCAAGTGAATCAAGTGCTGCTTTTCATAACTTAAAACAAGCTTCTAAAGCAGGTATTGCAAATCAAAACGAAGCTCGTGTAGGCTTTGTAGCAGAAAGCCTGAAAGACTGCATTTCTAAATTGGAAATAGCAGTAACACAGCTAGAAAACAACAAAGAGACTTGGTCTCATCCTAAAGGTATTTTCTTTAGACCTAATGGAATTAACAGCACTACAAAAATCGCATCGTTATTTTCTGGTCAAGGGGCTCAGTATGTAAATATGGCAAATGAAGCGACAAGTAGCTTTGATAGCATACAACAAACAATAGCAGCTTTTGATGCCAAAAAAGGATATGATCTAGCTAATAAAATATATCCAAAACCTGTATTTACAGAGGAGGACAAAGCTATTTTAGAAAAGAATATTACAAATACCGAGTTTGCACAACCCGCAATCGGAGCTATTAGTTTAGGGTACTATAACGTGTTCAAAGATGCCGGTTTTGTAAGTGATATGGTCGCTGGTCATAGTTTTGGTGAACTCACAGCTCTTTGTGCTTCTGGAGTTATAAGTCAAGATGATTATATAGCACTTGCTATCGCACGTGGTAAAGCTATGGCAAGGAATAATACAAGTGGTGACGCGGGTACAATGCTAGCTGTAAAAGCTTCGGCTTCAGAAATCGAACCATTGATTACCGCTATACCAGATGTCTCTATTGCCAATATCAACTCGTCGAGTCAAATCGTATTAGGAGGCACCACAGAAGGTATTACTAAAGCTAAGACATTATTAGATAGTAAAAAATACCGCTCGATTGTATTACCTGTTTCTGCTGCATTCCATACAGACTGTGTGGGTCATGCACAAAAGCCTTTTGAAGAAAGCATAGAGAATATAAAATTTAATAGCCCTGCCATTCCGGTATACTCAAATTCTACTGGAAATTCTTATCCAACTGATCCAATTGAGATTAAGAAAATTTTAGGACAGCATATTTTAAATTCAGTTGACTTCAAGAGCGAGATTGAAAATATGTATGCTGCTGGGGCTAGAGTTTTTGTTGAATTTGGACCTAAATCTATTCTTACTAATCTCGTAAAAGACATCCTTTCAGACAAGGAACATTATGCGATAGCTACTAATCCTAAGTCTAGTCAAAACAGTGATTTACAGATTAGAGAAGCTGCCATACAATTACAAGTACTGGGTTGTACATTAGGTGATATAGACAAGAACGCACGAGCAGCTATGGAACCAGCAAAACAGCCTAAAATAGCTGTGAAAATATCGGGAAATAATTATGTGAGTCCAGCAACTCAAAAACAATATAAAGACGTTTTAAATAATGGGTTTAAAGTAAGTGGATCTACAGAAATTATTAAAACCGTAGAAGTTATAAAGGAGGTGGTAAAGGAAGTTCCTACCACTTTAAACCAAGTTAATTCAGAACAAGACACAGAAGAAAATATGATGATAGATGTAATTAAAAGTGCTGTTGAAGGTATTAAAGAAAATCAATCAAAAGCATTAGATATGTTCCAAAATATTTTAACGGAGCAAAACAAACAAACGGCACAGTTAATTGCCTTGCTATCAGAAAATACCCTTTCGGGAAAAAGTGACATGAAAACACAATCGGATCCTGTGGCAACTGCGGCTTCAGTATCTCAACCTGAAGAAACAGAAATTCAAGTAACACAAACTCCTGTTCAATCTACGGCTCCTGCACTGGAGAATTCAGAAATGCTTGATCTCATGCTTAGCGTTGTAGCAGATAAAACAGGGTATCCTGCAGAAATGCTAGAACTAAGCATGGATATGGAAGCAGATCTAGGAATTGATTCCATCAAACGTGTGGAGATTTTTGGAGCTATTACGGAACAATCTGATAAACTTTCAAACATCAACCCTAACGACTTAACAGAGCTTAGAACACTACAAGAAATTGTAGATTATATCTCTGCAAAAGCAGGAATAAGTGCAACAGCAGCTCCAGTTTCTCCTACAGTAAAGGAAGTAGTCGCAGCTCCTGTTGCTACCCCATTACCACAAACGACACCAATCGCTGGAAATTCAGAAATGCTTGATCTTATGCTTAGCGTTGTAGCAGATAAAACAGGGTATCCTGCAGAGATGTTAGAACTAAGCATGGATATGGAAGCAGATTTAGGAATTGATTCCATCAAACGTGTGGAGATTTTTGGAGCTATTACGGAACAATCTGATAAACTTTCAAACATCAACCCTAACGACTTAACAGAGCTTAGAACATTACAAGAAATTGTAGATTATATCTCTGTAAAAGCTGGAATAAGTGCAACAACAGTTCCTGTTTCTCCTACAGTAAAGGAAGTAGTCGCAGCTCCTGTTGCTGCCCCATTAGCACAAACGACACAAATCGCTGGAAATTCAGAAATGCTAGACCTTATGTTAAGCGTAGTAGCAGATAAAACAGGATATCCTGCAGAAATGCTAGAACTGAGCATGGATATGGAAGCAGATCTAGGGATAGATTCCATTAAACGTGTGGAGATTTTTGGAGCCATTACTGAGCAATCTGATAAACTTTCAAACATCAATCCTAACGACTTAACAGAGCTTAGAACACTACAAGAAATTGTAGATTATATCTCTGCAAAAGCTGGAATAAGTACAAGGGATACACCAGTTGAAGCATCAGTCACAGCTTCTCAAGAAGTAGTTGGCACCGATTTATTCTCTACTCCTATTGTTGAGACAACAGCAGCTACCGAAGGTAATTCTGAAATGTTAGACCTTATGTTAAGCGTAGTCGCAGATAAGACAGGATACCCAGCAGAGATGTTAGAATTAAGCATGGACATGGAAGCAGATCTAGGGATTGATTCTATTAAACGTGTAGAAATATTTGGAGCGATTACTGAGCAATCTGATAAGCTTTCAAACATCAATCCTAACGACTTAACAGAGCTTAGGACCCTACAAGAAATTGTAGACTACATCTCTGCAAAAGCAGGTATTTCAAGTAAAAAAAAAAGCCTGAGCCTAGCGTAACTCAAGTGCAAAATAACATAGTAAGTAAGGAGAATACACCACAACAGGAATTCTCCTTACCTACTAACTTTCATGGTGTACCAAGAAAATCAATTGGTTTAAAATTTATTCCTAGAGTAGATGTATTAGTACAAGATATTTCTGCTTTACAAGCTGTTGTCATCACAGATGAAGGAGGTCCTCTGACACTTGCTGTAAAAACCAAATTAGAAAGTGAAGGACATCAAGTGATTGTACTTCAATTTGACACAATTAAAAAGAATACATCTATTAAAGATGGAATTTCGATTGCCGAAATAAACGATCAAAATATTAAGAATGCTGTAGATACCATCTTAGCCAACAATGAAATTGGCGCTTTTATCTACTTGCATCCACATTTCACCTTTTCTGGTCATAATTTCACTCAGCATTTTGAGGTAGAACGTACCTTATTAAAAGCCACTTTCTTATTGGCAAAGCATTTACAAGCTCCATTAAATGCAACGAGCAAAACACAGCGCACAGCCTTTATGACGGTTTCTCGTTTAGATGGGAAATTTGGGATGGACAAGCGTTCAGATATTTCTATCATCGCAGGAGGATTGTCAGGGTTAACTAAGTGTATGAACTTAGAATGGTCTCCTGTTTTCTGTAGAGCCATAGATGCTCAGCCAGAACTATCACCTAATGAAATTGCCGATAATTTATTTTTAGAATTACACGATGCAGATGTGCGTTATGTAGATGTAGCTATTAATGAAAAAGGCAGAATGACTTACGAGGTTACTCCTAATGAAGTTGCTGCGACAGATGATTACCAGCAAACAGTTACAGATAAAGATGTTTTCTTAGTTGCTGGTGGTGGTAGAGGTGTTACAGCAACCTGCATCAAGGAAATGAACGTAGCTTTCAAGTCTAAGTTTATCTTATTGGGAAGATCTTCTTTAGATTTTGAATTACCATCATATGCGTTAAAAGAAAATAATCCTGCCAAGCTAAAGAACGCCATTATGCAGGATCTAAAAGCTAGCGGAGAGAAAGTTTCTATCAAAGGATTAAACAGTCTATTCAATAAATATGTTGCCAAAAAAGAGATAGAAGAAACCATTGCTACCATCAAAGCGGCTGGTGGAGATGCCATATATGTAGCTGGTGATGTGACCAACTTAACCATCAAGCCAGAATTGCTAAAGATTGAAAAGCAATGGGGTAAAATCACAGGCATCATTCACGGTGCTGGCCGACTAGCGGATAAATTGATTCAAGATAAAACAGAAGAAATTTTTGATAATGTCACTTCCGTAAAATTGGACGGATTATTAAACCTTTTAAAAATGGTTAATATCAATGAGTTGAAACATCTCATTATGTTCTCCTCTGTAGCTGGTTTTTATGGAAACGTAGGACAATCTGATTATGCAATGGCAAACGAAATTTTAAGTACCGCCGCACATTTATTTAGTACAAACCACCCTAACACTAAAGTTACCGCAATAAACTGGGGAGCTTGGGAAGGCGGCATGGTGAGTCCAGAGCTACAAAAAATGTTTGAAGAGGCTGGTGTTTCTTTAGTAAATCACTCTGGAGGCGCTGCTCGTTTTGTGCAAGAATTAAACGGAGCATATCATAACCAACCTCAAGTGATCATCGGTGGTACATTACCAGCTGGTATTTCAGATATTTCTGGAGACCTAAAAACGCATACCATTCAAAGAAATTTGAGTCTCAAAGAGAATGCGTTTTTACAACATCACGTAATTCAAGGAAGTCCTGTATTACCTATGGTGAATGCCACGGCTTGGATGGCAGATTCTTGTGTGAAATTATTTCCAGATTATAAACTGGCAAGTATAGAAGATGTAAAACTTTTCAAAGGGATTGTGTTTGACGGGACTGAAAAAGAGGTGTATTTCACGAAAGTGAAAGAACAACTAAAAACAGCAGACACCATCGTCTGTGAGATAAGCGTGTACAGTAAAGGAGCAAAACTACCACTCAATCATTATAGAGCTACAGTTACGCTTTCGCGAAAGCGTACTGAATCCCCTACATTCAAGGCTCCACAACTAGTTGAGAATAAAATAGACGGAGCTACTTTTTATAAAGATGGTTCGTTATTCCACGGTGCTTTTTACCAAGGCATAGAGGAGGTTATTGCGATGGATGAATCGCAAGTACTATTAAAATGTAAAGCTCCAGCGGTTTCTTATGAAGATCAAGGTCAGTTCCCTAGTACTAGTTTAAATGCCTTCTTCTTAGATATTCAATATCAAGGAATGGTTGTATGGGTGCAGAAGATTCATAATGGAGCAAATAGCTTGCCATTACAGACTTCTAAAGGGATAGTTTACGGAGAAATTCAAGCTAATAAAAGTTACTACGTACACATAAAAATCCGAGAAAATACAGAGACAAAAATGATTGCAGACTGCACCGTTTATGACGATAACGAAGATGTTATTTTGTTTACAGAAGGTGCCGGATTAACTGTTTCAAGAGAATTAGTTTGGTAAAAGTTATTTCTCATCTATTGCAATAATCGTCTTAAGTAGCTACAAAGAATGAAAGAAAAAATAGCAATTATCGGGATGTCATCCCTTTTTCCTGGGTCTAAAACACTTCAAGGGTTTTGGAATAACCTTATGGATAAAAAGGACTTAACCGGTATGGCAACAAAAGATGATTTTGGCGCAGACCCGGAACTCTTTTATAATAAAAATAAGGGTGTTATAGACAGCTGTTACTCCTTGCGAGGAGGCTACATACGTGATTATACCTTTAATAGCGATGATTTTGGCTCCAAAGATTTGAGTGACTTAGACCAGATGTATCAATGGGGTTTACAGGTGACTAAAGATGCTTTGATACATGGTGGCTATTGGGAAAAAACACAAGCATTAGAAAATTGTGGTGTGATTTTCGGGAACTTATCATTTCCCACAAAGTCTTCTCACAAAATTCTTGCTCCCGTCTATACACAAACACTTGAAAAAGGAATCAAAACACTATTAAAAGATGATAGTTTCAAAATTCCTTCTACCGAATATGAAATTCCAAAAAACAATCCGATAGAGGGTGATGTTTCAGAATTAGTGAAGAATACCATTGGTTTAAAAGGAACCAATTTTGATCTCGATGCTGCGTGTGCTTCTTCTTTATATGCCATAAAAATGGCGTGTGATGAGCTATTGACAGGAAAGGCAGATATGATGCTCGCAGGAGCTGTTTGCTCCTCTGATCAGTTGTTTATCCATATGGGATTTTCAATTTTTCACGCCTATGCGGCACACGATAAAAAATACTCGCCACTAGATAAAGATTCTGCTGGACTCGTATCTTCTGAAGGTGCTGGAATGATTCTATTAAAACGTTTATCTGATGCAGAGCGAGATGGAGATAATATCATAGGTGTTATTTCTGGAATAGGATTATCAAACGATGGCGCAGGTAAATTCTTATTGAGTCCGAACCCAAAAGGTCAAACACTCGCTTATGAAAGAGCGTATAATGGCACCATTAAAAAAGAGGACACTTCTTACATAGAATGTCACGCAACGGGCACTCCACTGGGTGACGTTACAGAAATCAATTCGCTCGAAACCTTCTTTGGTGACAATCCAGAGAAAGTACGTCTAGGTTCTGTAAAGTCAAATATGGGGCATATGCTTACGGCGGCAGGAATGCCTAGCTTGATGAAGGTATTGCTTTCTATGGAGCATAATAGCATTCCGCCTGGCATTAATATGGAAACGGCAATCCAATCTGAAAATGGTTGGTTTACACAAGATCAAATCATAGAAGAGCCGCTAGCATGGAAGACAAATGATAAACAAGCGGCAGTAAATTCTTTTGGTTTTGGGGGGACTAATGCACACCTTGTTGTTGAAAGTCATCAACCGAAGGAAACTAACACACACACGGATGTCTCTCTAAAGGAAATGGCCATTACAAGCATGGAAGTTCATTTTGGAGACTGTGATAATTTGGAAACATTTTATCAATCCATTTTTAATGGAAAGCAGCACTTCTCTGCAATGCCAACTACGAGATGGAAGGGCTTTGAGAAAAATGAAGAGCTGCTTAATACGTTTGGTTTGGATACTCAAAACCCTATCAAAGGAAATTTTATAGAGGATTTTGATATGGATTTAATGCGCTATAAAATCCAGCCTAATGAGATTAGTACAATGGAGCCGCAACAGGCCCTTATTTTAAAAGTTGCAGATCAAGCCATTCAGAAATCTAATCTACAAAGAGGAGAAAACGTAGCCGTACTAATTGCTATGAATCCTGAGCTTGCGATACATCATTATCTTGCTCGTTGGGATAGCGAGTGGCAATTAGACAAGGCGCTGGACAGTGCGGGTATTGCACTAGAAGAAACACAAAAAGAAACATTACTTGCCGAGTGTCGCAATATATTATACCAGATAGGCAACGTACAAACGCCTAGTCAGCACACCAGTTTTGTGGGGAATATTATGTCGAGTCGTATCTCTGCTTTATGGGATTTTAATGGGCCTTCATTTACGATTACAAACGGTGATAACGGAACAACGAGAGCACTAGAAGTTGCACAAAATATACTTTCTCTAGGCGAAGTAGATGCTGTGGTTGTGGGAGCTGTTGATTTTTCGGCTGGTATGGAAACCGTACTGTTGCGCAATCTAGCTACTAGCATAAATCAAAATAAAAAACCTAGCTTATCTTTTAATATAGATGATTATGGATGGTTAATTGGTGAAGGAGCATCTGCGATTGTATTGAAAGCAAGTGAACACATTGATGAGAACGATACGGTCTTTGCAAAAATTGAAGCCGTAGGAGATATCGCGACAACAGAGAATATCGCCTTACAAGAATTAGTTGCTTCTGGATTTGACCAAGAAGATCAGTTGGAACAAGAACAGCTATTAGCTATTAATCCTGCCAGAAAAATTGCCTTAGGATCTGTAAAAACAAACATTGGCCATACGTTTGCGGCGGCTGGACTCGCTTCTATTGTAAAAACAGCCTTATGTGTATATCATCAATTTATTCCTGGAATTCCGAATTGGCAATCGGCAAAGGATGATGCTTTCAAAAACAGTAATTACTACTTCCCTAGCCTATCACGACCTTGGGTTAATGAAACAGAACAACCCAGGCAAGCGTTAGTCAATTTGAGCGCACATTCTCGTGTAAAATTATCAGAATGTACACAACCTAAACCTCACAACATTGACAATTTCTTGAACAAGCATTTATTTGTTTTAAAAGGAAATACAGCAGCAGCACTTAAGGAACAGTTACAAAAACTTAATGAGGAAATACTTACTCATGACTTAGCTTTTGTTGCACAAGCTTGCTTTGATAAAGCAGCAACCACAAAAGCAACCTACAGCATTGTTCTCATTGCGTCAACCCCAAAATCGATAGCGCAAGACATCGTTTTTATTAATAAAAAACTCGAGCAATCCTTTGCAGAAAATACAGATATAAAATTACCTAGCGGTTCTTTCTTTAGCCCAAACCCCAGTGATACAAAAGGTGATTTGGCGTTTGTATATCCAGGTTCGGCAACTACTTATGAAGGCTTGGGGCAAGATTTATTTCAGTTTTTCCCTAATCTGCTAAGTGATTTTGAGAATCGTATTGCCAACTTGAAAGACTTCTTTGGCTTAGACTATTTATTCCCAAAAAAGCAAGATAGTGCTACGCCTTCGCCCAACATACAAGAAAATGCCATCTCCATGATGTCTGCAGGAGTATTGTACTCGACCCTATACACGCACATATTGACGACCTACTTTGGTGTACAACCCAAAGCTGCGATGGGCTATTCTATGGGAGAATGTAGCTCTATGTGGTACTCCTTTGGTATTTGGAATCCAGGTGAGGGAACAAAAGTATTCCGCAACTCCCCTATTTTTAAAAACAAGTTTTCTGGCAATCTAGAACTCTTAGCCGAAGAATGGGATATCAGCTCAGAAGAAGCAAAAGCCAGATGGCAAAGTTGGATTTTATTAGAAACTAAAGAAAAAGTAGCAGCACAAATCTCAGCTTTTGATAAAGTGTCCATCACTTTTGTAAACTCTGAAAAAGAATTAATCGTTTCTGGTGATAAAAGCCAGTGCGAAGCATTGATTGCTGCGCTTAATTGTCCATCGGTATTAGTGCCTTTTCAAAATATTATCCATAATGAGTTCTGTAAAAAAGAGTACGATGGGTTAATTGAAATGCATAATTTCCCATTAGAAAAAAAGCCGGAAATTGATTTTTATTCTAGCTTAACAGGAGAGAAAATCCCTATGGATTCGCTGAAAATAGCAGAGAATTCGACAAAAGTGTGCTATAAGACTGTTGATTTTCCCGCTTTCGCGAAAAAAATGTCTAGCAACGGATTTAGCACGTTTGTAGAACTTGGTCCTAATAGTACGTGTACTGGCTGGATAAAAGATACACTAGATCAAAACAATCACGCCGCTTGTGCGATTGATAAAAAAGGCACGAGTTCTATACAGTCTTTATACGAGTGTCTAGCGCAATTAATCTCAAACGGGATCGACATTGATTTGAGCTTGCTATATCCTAATAACAACCAAGACCCCACTAAAAAACGTTTCACTAAAAAAGTAAAAACAGGTGGTACGCCAGTATATGACGTGCTCTTGTCTGAGGAGATGAGGCAACAGTTTACCACGATCAAACGAAAAGAAAAAGTAGCCTCTCTAGAAACAACTGGAGATGCAAGTATACGCTTTCGCGAAAGCGTAAAACCAACCACCACAACACATAGAGTAGAAAAAATAGCTAGTATGATAGATACAGAACAGCCAAAAACTGCGACTAAAATCGGAGAAAATGGTTTGAAATTACAAGATTACAATGATCCAAATCATCTAAAAGATAAGAACATCATTTTCACCAAAGATGATCTTATTGAATTTTCTGAAGGAAAAATAGGTAATGTTTTTGGAGCAGAATACAATGTGATTGATCAGTATAAAAGGCGAGTAATGTTACCTATGGACCCATATTTATTGGTGAGTAGAGTAACAGGTCTTGATGCAAAACTAGGAGAATACAAGCCTTCTACAATGCAAACCGAATATGATATCCCATACAATTCTGGCTATGCAACAGACACCCAAATTCCTTGGGCAGTCTCTGTAGAGTCTGGGCAGTGTGATTTAATGTTGATTTCTTATCTGGGAATTGATCTTGAAAATAAAGGAGAGTATGTATACCGTCTTCTAGATTGTACGCTTACTTTTCTAGACGATTTACCTTTTGAAGGACAAACATTACGCTATGATATATCTATCAATTCATTTGTAAGAAATGGTGGAAACTTGCTGTTTTTCTTTAGCTACGAGTGTTTTGTAGAAGATCGTATGGTCTTAAAAATGACCAATGGTGTGGCTGGTTTCTTTACTGATGAAGAATTAAGTAAAGGAAACGGAGTGGTATACACAGACAGTGAAAGGAAAGTACTGGCAGGTGTAGAAAAGAAAAAATTCATTCCTTTTTTGACCACCAAAAAAACTGCTTTTGACATAGAAGATTTAAGACATCTCATCAATGGAGATGCGCATAAATGTTTTGATGATATTTCATATTTCCCAAATGGTAGAAATGAATCTATACGTCTAGCTCCAGAAAAAATGTTGATGCTAGATCGCATTACCAAGGCAGATGTGCACGGAGGCGCCTATGGATTAGGAGAAATTATAGCCGAAAAAGACTTAAGTCCAGACGATTGGTATTTTCCTTGTCACTTTAGAGATGACCAAGTGCTAGCAGGTTCTTTGCAAGCAGAGGGCGGCGGTAACTTATTGCGTTTCTTCATGATGATGCTCGGACTACAACGTCTCAAAAAAGATGCGCGTTTCCAACCTATTTATGGAGTAAAGCAAAAAGTACGATGTAGAAAAGAGGTGACGCCTACTGATAAAAAACTAGTGTACCGCTTAGTCATAAAAGATATCGGGTTATTACCTGACCCTTATGTGATAGGAGATTTAGAGATTATTGTAGATGGTGTGATTACCGTACATTTTGAAAATCTAGGATTGCAGTTAAGAGAAAAAGATAATCCAAAATACTTAGAGCAACCAAAAAAAATAACCGAGAATGTACTTTTAAACGAGAATGATATTGAAACGTTTGCTTTAGGTAGACTTGCAGATTGTTTTGGTCCAGAATATGCGGTGTATGATAACAGATCATTATCGCGCCAACCTAATACCGACTTACAAGTGGTAAGTCGTGTGATAAAAATAGACGGAGAGCGTTTTGATTTTTCAAAGCCAACAAATATCTGGACAGAATATGATGTGCCTCGAGATGCTTGGTATTACAAGCAAAATACCTCGATGACAATGCCGTATGCGGTATTGATGGAAATTGCCTTACAACCTTGTGGATTACTAGGTGCATATCTAGGAAGCACGCTACAGTTTCCAGATAAAGATTTATACTTTAGAAATCTGGATGGTGATGGAGAAATGTTTGACTTGCCAGCTGGCACAGATTTTAGAGGAAAAGTAATCGCAAATAAATCGACTTTAACGTCTTCTACCTCATTAGGAGGTTTTGTGATTCAGAAATACTTGTTTGAAGTATCGGTAGACGGGCACGTGTTTTATAAAGGGTTTTCTTCTTTTGGATTCTTCCCTAAGGAAGCCTTAGCGCAGCAAGTCGGTCTCGATAAAGGAGAGGATGTTGCAGCTTGGTATGTGCAAAACAACTTGACCACCAAAGATTACTTCCAAATCAAGCTTGATTCTCTTTATGCAAAAATGAAATTGTATAAAGAAAATGATAAAGTAAACACCTTCCGCTTAGCCGAAAATCAATTAGATCTATTAGATAGTGGTTTGGTAGTTAAAAACGGAGGAGAGTTTGGCAAAGGCTACATTCATTGCTCTAAAGCAATACATACCTACGACTGGTTCTTTACCTGTCATTTTTATTCTGACCCAGTAATGCCAGGGTCTTTAGGTGTAGAAGCAATCTCACAAGCGATGCAATTATTTGCGTTACAACAAGATTTAGGTAAGGATTTTAAAAATCCGCGTTTTGTACAAGTAGAGAACAATAAAACCGAATGGAAATACCGTGGACAAATAAAAGTGAATGTAGAAAATATGCATCTAGAAGTGCATTTTAAAAACATCGAAAAACGAGGAGATACACTGGTATTAATTGCAAATGCATATCTCTGGAATGAAGGAACGAGAATTTACCAATTGACAGATTTGGCCTTGGGGATTCAAGAGGGGTAGGTAAGTGAACATCTACTCCCAGCCTCCTCTTCAAAGAGGAGGAGCTACATATATTGCCCTAGAGGGAGCAAAAGGACGTAGAGCCGATTTTTGTTTCCCCAGCCCTTAAGGGAGCAAAATTCAAAAGTGAAGAATAAGTCACCCTTTAGACTTGGGGAAAGCATATTCACTGATTAAATTTTTGTTTCCCCAGGCCTAAAGGGAGCAAAATTAAAGATGAAGAATAAGCCACCCTTTAGGATTGGGGAATGCCTATTCGGAATCTAGTAGTTTGAGTACGCTTTCGCGAAAGCGTAAAAAAAATAAAATATAGAACTGATTTTTGCTTTCCCCGCCCTAAAGGGAGCAAAAATCAAAAATGAAGAATAAGCCACCCTTTAGGGTTGGGGAAAGCTTATTCGATGATTAAATTTTTGATTCCCCAGCCCTGAAGGGAGCAAAAATCAAAAGTGAAGAATAAGCCGCCCTTTAGGGTTGGGGAATGCTTATTCGATGATTAAATTTTAAAACAACACAGTGCTTCAAAAAATCTAAGATTTTCACGAAAGTGCTGAAATAAAAAATAAGAAATGATTGACTTAAAATGGATAGGATCTCCGAGAGAGATTTCATTTGACATCCAAGGAATGTCTGAAAAATTGAAAAACACTGCCACTCCTTGTTACATTGTTGAGGATTTATCAGGTCGCACTGGCGTTACAAATACTGGCACTATCCAGTCTGAAGGAAAGGGGTTGTTTTTAAAAGCCATCGTACCCGCATTTACTGCTGCCGATTTTGGGGACACTTCGTTTAAAGAAGATTACCAGTTAAAATACGCTTATAAAGGAGGCGCTATGGCAAATGGAATTGCGTCAACTGATATGGTAATCGCTTTAGGAAAGAACGAGATGATAGGTTCTTTTGGTGCTGCTGGGATGATTCCTGCTCGTGTAAAAGAAGCCATTGCAACCATTCAGACTGCTTTACCTACGCAAGCTTATGCGTGTAACCTTATCCACAGTCCTATAGAAAAGGCGCTAGAAGAAGGCGCTGTAAACTTGTATATAGAACATGGTGTAAAGGTGGTAGAAGCTTCGGCATATATGAACTTATCTGAGCAAATTGTAAAATATAGAGCGGTAGGTTTGAGTCTTGACGCTCAAGGCGAAATTGTGATTGGCAACAAAGTAATTGGTAAAGTTTCTAGAAAAGAAGTCGCACAACGTTTTATGTCCCCTGCTCCGCTTCAGTTTTTAGATAAATTATTGGCTGCTGGAAAAATCACCCAGCAACAATACGAACTCGCTCAAAAAGTACCCATGGCAGATGATATTACGGTAGAGGCAGATTCTGGTGGGCATACAGATAATCGTCCTCTAGTGGTGTTGTTTCCTATCATTTTACAACTGAGAGATGAAATACAGGCAACATATAACTACAAAAAACAAATTAGAGTGGGCGCCGCAGGAGGAATAGGAACTCCAGCCTCTGCCCTAGCCGCTTTTTCTATGGGAGCTGCTTATGTAGTGACTGGATCGATTAATCAGGCCTGTGTAGAGTCTGGAACTTCTGATGTTGTAAAGGAATTACTTTCTAAAGTAGCCTCAACAGATGTCACGATGGCTCCAGCATCAGATATGTTTGAACTTGGTGTAGAATTACAAGTGTTAAAGCGTGGTACACTTTTCGGTGCTAGAGCAAAAAAACTTTATGAGGTCTACACACGTTATGACGGGATTGATGATATCCCAGCAGAAGAACGACTTAAACTGGAGACTAAAACTTTTAAAATGTCATTAGAAGAGGTGTGGAATGGCTGTGTGAGCTTCTTTCAAGAAAGAGATCCAGAACAAATAGAAAAAGCACAAGGAAATCCAAAGCGTAAAATGGCCTTGATTTTCCGTTGGTACCTAGGCTTGTCTTCAAACTGGGCAAATGCAGGAACTCCAGATAGAGTAATGGATTATCAAATATGGTGTGGCCCAGCGATGGGTGCTTTTAATGAGTGGACAAAAGACTCATATCTAAGCGAGGTCAAAAATAGAAAAGTAGCAGATGTTGCTACTCATTTATTAGAAGGTGCAGCTTATCTACATAGAATCAACACGATTAAAGATCAAGGGGTAGATTTACCACTTGAGTTATTGCAATTACCTGTTAATCATAACTAGATATTAGTAGCTCAAAACACAACTAAAATTCTCAAAACGTATATTATCGTGATGGGAATTTTAGTTTTCTTAAAAAAAAATAACTTAACATGAGCTCGATACTATGTTAGTTTTAATCTACTTACACGGTAAGTAATATATATATTTGCCCAAAAATTGCTACTTGCAGCGCTTAAGCACCATCATATTACTCATTTGCCTCCACGTGCAACCATTGGTTAACATTTCTATATGGGGAGATTATTTACTTAACCAAGAGTATATAAAGGAGTTTTTATGTATAAATAAAGAAAAGCCTAAGCTTAGCTGTAATGGTAAGTGTTATTTGATGCTTCAATTAGAGGATCAAAAATCTAAACAAGAAAAGGAGCTTCCTCAGCTGGTTCTCAGTAAATACGAATTTGTGGTTTTTAGCTTTCGCGAAAGCGTAACACACAATATTTTAATATCCCAAAAACAAGACAACTTCTCTTCGTATACAAACTTTTATGGTATGCTAAAGTCTTGGGATGTTTTTCACCCTCCACGTGTGTAATTGATTATATAAAAATTGACATGGTCTTATTTTATGAGACCCTAGACTTTTTATGCCTATTTGTATAGGCCAACAATTAATTACAATCTAATGAATAAAGTATTTTTGGCAGCCCTTGGGCTTTGCCTCAGTGCGCAGCTATGCCTTGCGCAAAAAATAACAGGTACCATTACAAACGAAAGTGGTAAAGCTCTTGAAGACGTTAATATTATAGCTCTAGATACAAATATTGGTACCACTACAAATAAAAGTGGTGGTTTTTCCTTAAATCTTAAAGCTGGTACTCACAAATTATATATTACTTACTTAGGATACGTCTCAAAAACGATACCGATAAACAATCAAAATGACATACTAGACTTGTCTATTAAACTTATAGAGGATCAATCTAAACTAGACGAGGTCATAGTATCGGCTAGTCGTGAACGCCAACTTAGATCTGAAGTTCCAGCAGCAATCGGTATCCTAAATAGAGCCTCTATAGATGAAACTAAAGCAGTAGGAATAGATCAATTAGTAAATCAAATTCCTGGTGTTTACATGTCTACATCAAGAGCAGCAAGTAATGAACAACACTTTATGGCTGTAAGAAGTCCTATATCTACTAGGGCACTGTTTTTATATCTTGAAGACGGATTACAACTGCGTCCTACATCGGTTTTTAATCATAATGCCTTACTTGAATTAAATGATCTCACTTATGATAGAGTTGAAGTTTTGAAAGGACCTGCCTCTAGTATATATGGTAGCGAGGCTATAGGTGCAAGTTTTAACTTCATAACAAAATCTCCTACTCCCGAGCTTTCTGGAACCTTGGGTTATCAAGTAAATGATGTAGGCTTGAGTCGTTATGAGCTGGAGTTGTCTAATTATACTAATGATAAGTTTGGATTTTATCTAGGAGCACACTACGTGACACGTAATAACGGCCCTATTGAGCATAGTGATTATGAAAAATTTGCTGTTACCTTAAAGACTGTCTATGATTTTTCAAATAGGTTTAAATGGACAAATGTACTGAGCTTAGTAGATTATAGATCAGATATGACAGGGTCACTATCTGAGGCTGATTATACGGGAGGTAACTTTGAAAGTGATCAAACATTTACTGAAAGAGATGCGCTTGCTTTTAGATATAGAAGTACACTTGCTGCACAATGGAATGAAAATAATAACACCACTTTCAATATAGTGTTTAGAGATAACACAATGGATCAAAACCCTTCTTATAGAATAAGACAGTTTAGAAATATGGGGCAGCTAAATGGTGCTGGCTCTGGTGAGGTTAATACGAATGCTTTCAATAGTTACATGGCTCTGGCACAACATAAAGTTAATTTTGAGTTTAACAACTCATCATTAATTGTAGGTGGGACTTTAGACTACTCACCACAAGATTATAAAGCTTTGAGCACGTCTGTAAGTGTAAATCAAGATACGGGTCAAAACACTAATTTTACAATTAATGAAAATGACTTTATCTTAAACTACAATGCAGATATTTTAAACTATGCTGGTTTCTTTCAGTTTGAAACCAACCTTCTTGAGAGACTCAAAGCAACAGCCGCACTTCGATATGATAGATTTCAATATAATTATAGTAATAACATAGCAGATGCCGCAATATCAACCTCAAAAGACACATATGATAACTGGGCTCCTAAAATAGGTCTAAACTATAATTTTGAGAATAATAAAGGATTATACATCAACTATTCTAGAGGTTTTACTCCTCCACAGGTTTCAACATTATATCGCAATCGCAATGAGTTAAGAGATATTAAACCTAGTACCTATGACAATTATGAGATAGGAGGATATGTCAAGATCAATAATGAGTGGAAATTTGATGGTGCAATCTATCTACTAGAAGGTAAAAATACGCTTATTACTTTAAGAGATGATCAGGATGTGTTTTTTAATACGAATGCGGGTAAAACAAGATCATATGGTATTGAGTATGGAATTACATATACGCCATCTGAAAAGATATCTTTTACACATAATGGGAGTTATGCAAAACACAGATATGTACGTTTCTTTGATAATGCCATCGATTACTCAGATACCGATAGAGAAACAGCTCCTAATTTACTTGGATCAACAAGAGTTACCTATACACCCTTTGCAGACTTTAGTATAGCATTAGAGCACGAGCTTGTGGGTAGTTATAATACAAGTTTTGAAAATCAAGTAATAGGTGATAATGACGAGCTAAGTACAGCTACTTATGATGGACATAATATTTTTAATGCTTTGATATCCTACAGGTACAAAAATTTTGAAGTCTGGACACAAGCACTCAACATTTTTGATGATTTATATGCCGCTAGAGCCTCTTTCAACCAATTTAGCGGTGAGAATAGTTATACTATTGGAAACCCTCGAGCCTTTCACATAGGTGGTCGATTACATTTTTAATAATCTATAAACTGTATCTGTCACTTCATACAAGTGGCAGATACATCAATACATATGAAAAACAAAAAAATTAATCAGTGGTTATGGAAATGGCATGTTATTGCCGGACTAATTGCTACTCCATTTATAATACTCTTTGCCATTACTGGAGGAATTTACTTATTTAAAGAGAAGTATGAAAAGTCACATAAAGAACGTATTACTGTTGTTTCCCCTAGTAATTATAGATATAGTTATGAAGAGCAACGTAAAACAGCAGATGCTATTTTAGGTAAACCTCATAATGCTATGATTATACCTACTAGTGATTCTTTGGCAACAGAATTTGTTTCTGGAAGATTTGGTCATAAAAGAAGTATTTTTATAAACCCTTATACCAATACACAAACCGGAATGATTGCCGCGAGTGATGGTATAATGTATAAGGTGCGTAAGTTACACGGAGAGTTACTTATAGGAACTCCAGGCACACTTGCCGTTGAACTTATTGCAAGCTGGATGGTAGTTCTTCTCATCACAGGTATTTTTATTTGGTGGCCTGCTCGTGGATTTAAATTACATGGTTTTTTTATCCCGAGATGGAAACAAGGAAAACAAGTATTATTGAGAGATTTACATGCTATTATAGCCTTTTGGATCTCAGGACTTTTACTGCTCGTACTGGCAGGTGCTTTTCCTTGGACAAATATTGTGGGGAAAAACTTCAAAACTCTTCAAGAAATTACAGATACAGGATTTCCTATCTCGTGGCATGGTATAGGTATTGGTAAGCCTTCAAGTGACAAAACAATAGCACTTGACCTTATGGTTGAAAAAGCTGCTACGCTTCCCATAGAAGGAATAATAACACTTGATTTCCCAAAAGGACCTGCGGGTGTTTACAGTGTGGGTAATACTTATTATCAAGACCTACAAAAGCAACAGAAATTTCATTTTAATCAATATACAGGTGAACAGCTTTTATCACAACAATGGAGTGATGTGGGAATATTAATGCGAGGTCGTATGTGGGTTATGGCTTTTCATCAAGGCCAATTTGGACAATGGAATTGGTATTTGATGCTTTGTGTGGCGCTTTTACTAATTATCTCAAGTACCGCAGCTATACTCTCCTATTTCTCTAAAAAACCTAAGGGGAAATGGATTGTACCTAAAACCCCTAAGACCTTTAACCCTTCTATAATTGTGATAGGACTTATAATTCTGTTAGGAATACTATTCCCCCTATTTGGACTTTCTGTTCTTGTAATAATGATTATAGAGAAAATAAGAGCAACTAGAATATAAAATAAACATATCTTCACAAGATATACTGATAATAAAAAGGCTCTTTGAAATTACTGTTTAAAGAGCCTTTTATATACCATAATTTAGTACCATACACCTAGTAAATTTAATTATTAAAAACAGTATTCTTTACTGTTTCAAAATAACTATCACTTACAGGAATCTCTGCAGTAGAAAGCATAAGAGACCTACCTTTAAGACTAGTGACTTTGTTCTTATTTACAATATATGACCTATGCACTCTTATAAATTGAGAAGGCAATTCATTTAATAATTTACGCAAAGATTGGTTTGCCATAATCTTCTTACCATCTTCAAAGTGATAATTTACATACTCACTATCGCTTTCTATGTATAGAATGTCTTGAAAAAGTACTTTATGCAAGTCATAACCAGATTTTATTACTAGCGAGGTATTTACTTCCTTGCTTACCACAGGAAACTTGTTGATTGCTGCTACAAAACGTTTAAAAGTGATGGGTTTAGCTAGATAATCTAGTGCATTAAGCTCAAATCCTTTGAGAGCATATTCTGAGTATGCAGTAGTAAATATTACTTTTATATTATCGTTTATGATAAGTTCGGCAAAATCGGTTCCTTTAAGTTCTGGCATCTGTATATCCATAAACACTAGGTCTACCTCATTTTCCTTGAGATATGATAATGCATGTAATGGATTTTCAAAAGAAGCCAGTAGTTCCATATGGGCAACCTTAGCGACGTAAGTCGTGAGTAGTGTTCTTGCTAGTTCCTCATCGTCTACGATGATACATCTCAATTTCTTCATTGTACGGTTACTTTAAGGTGTACATTATAATTTGGAGTTGTCTCAATATGTAGTGAGTGCTTCCCTGGGTAATAGATGTTTAATCTTTTTTCTACATTTTGCAATCCTATTCCTCCTACTCCATCGATATGCTGTGGCGTTTCTGGAATACTATTTTCTACTATGAATTCAATCTGGTTATCACTTGTAGTAAGAGCAATATTAATGAATCGCTCCTGTCCTTTTTCTATACCACTGTGTTTAAAAGCATTCTCGATGTAAGGTATAAATAACATAGGAGCTACAAACATTCCCGCATTAATCACATTATTTTCAAACGAAATATTAAAAGGTTTGCTGCTTTTCAACTTAAAAAGAGCAATGTAATTTTCAATATACTCCACCTCTTTCTGTAAAGTTACCTTCGGTCGCTCACAATCATAAATGACATATCGCAGCATTTCAGAAAGCGTACTTATACTTTCTTGGGTTTTATCTGAGTTTGTTACAGAGAGTGCATAAATATTATTAAGCGCATTAAATAGAAAATGTGGGTTGATCTGCATCTTAAGCATTTTAAGCTCATTTTCTAATAATTCCGCTTTCGCGAAAGCGATCATCTTCTCCTTTTCTTGTACGTAAATAAAGGTTTCAATGAGAATATTAAATATAAATGCCAAGGCGATTGCTAGAAAATGTAACAGTACTGGCGAAGGCCTTCTTGGACCCATAGGCCTTATATCTTCAGGGTTTATAGGATTAATAAAAAGAGAAGATAAATAGGCAAAAATTAATAATAAAGGAACGGAGATTGCCAAAAAATAGAGGTATTTCTTAGTAAAAAGAAAACGTGGTATTAGATAATAAGTAGCAAAGATTATCGCACCTATTTGAAATAGAAATGTAGGTATTGTATCAAGAATAAACTGACTAGTATTTCTTTGATTAAGACTCATAAGGTACCAAACGACGGCCCAAAATATAATCTGTATTAGAATGTAAGATGCTCTTTTCATACCGCAAATTAAAGCTATTCTCAAGTAACATTTCTCAATATAAGCCATTTTTGAGTGCTTAGAATCGGCACTCAACTATCAATTACGGTCATTCACTTAAAACTTACGCTGGTTCGCTGAATGATAGCAAATCGAAATCTCTTTAAGACGTACATTTAACTCAACAAAAGACTGAATTTAAGAATTTTATGTAATGATTTTTTCGAAGATTCAGATTTAATGATAACAGCTAAAACTCCATTTGTGATGAAAAAAAATCTAATGAACAAAATCGTCCCGCTATCTGTAATCGTAGCAACTACTGCTTTCACAATTCTAGCATGTAATAGTGATGAGGGAGATGTGACAACAGCATCAAATAATGATGACGAAGTTGCACTCACAGAGCTTCACCAGGCATACACTGCTTTTGATACAGAAGCAACTACCATTTACATTGATGGATCTAACGTAGTGATTGAGACTACTGGTTTACCTAACCACGAGACCGTATACTGGGGAGAAGGCAATTCCTTGTATAGAGAAGAGCCAGACGTTGCCGTGACGCCTTCTATTATGACTAGTAATAATAATGCAACAACTATTACTGTAGATGGTACGCCTAACCTAACTGGTAGCACTGTTGTGACTCAATTAAATACTATTGGTATTGCAGTGAGTGGTGCATCAATATTTAATGATCAAGAAGGAAACGGTGCGCTAGATCAAGCTGCAGCAAGTTTAGATTGGACAGGAGCTCACATAGGGCCTGGAGTATATCATTATCACCTAGAACCAAAAGCATTTACAAATGACGATGATAACCTTGTAGGTGTATTGCTAGACGGTGTTTTCCTTTATGGTAGAAAATGTGATGCTACAGGAACGTATCCTACAGATTTAGATGCATCTGGAGGTCACACGACTACCACACAATTTACACAAGGAGATGAGGAATATCACTACCACATTATTAATGAATTATATTCTAACACGGGCTCATACATTGCTTTTGCTGGACCTTACCAAGGATACTAAATCATGTGTGTTAGATCATTTATTATCATACTAAGCATCCTATTAATTTCCTGTAATGACAATTCGTTACAGGAAGTGGATATTGCTATACATTCTGATAAACCTAGAACTATCAGCGATATAGAGGTATTAAAAGAAGAGCTGGTTTTGAATCCGCTAGAAGGTGCTTGGTATTATAATAACGAATTATTTTCTGGATACTCACTAAGGTTTTATCCTAACGATACACTTGCCGAGAAAATAGGATATATCCAAGGTAAACGAGAAGGAATAGCTCAAAAATGGTCTGAAAATGGTACACTACGTATTGAATCTTACTATAAAAACAATCGGCTAGATAGTATTTATAAAAGCTGGTGGGAAAATGGAGTTCTGGCTTCTCAATCCAATTACACTAAAGGAGTGAAGGAAGGTGTTGAAAGAGAATGGTATGCTACTGGCGTACTTGCAAAGCAAAGGAAATTAGACAATGGACAAGAAAGCGGTTTGCAAAAAGCCTGGCTTGAGAACGGAACATTATACGTGAATTATGAAGCTCGTGATGGGCGAATTTTTGGAATGAGAAAAGCTAACTCCTGTTATAAATTAGAAGATGAAGTTATTATCACAAAATAAACTAATGAGCCTCTTGTTACTTCTGGTACTTATCACTATCACTAGTTGTAATCAAGAAGTAAAGAAGGAAAACGTCAAAGTAGTAGAAACTAGTAGAACAGAGTATCTACCCTATTATAATGAGAAGTCATTTACACCTAACTGGATTGTACCAGGATCACAAGAGGAAAAAGACTTTCATACAATTCCTGATTTTACGCTTACTAATCAGCTAGGGGAAACTATTACTCAAAAAACATTTGATAATAAGATTTATGTAACAGACTTCTTTTTTACTGTGTGTCCAGGGATTTGCCCGCAAATGGCAGATAATATGTTCAAGGTGCAAGAAGCATTTAAAGACGACCCAAACGTAGTATTGCTATCTCACTCCGTGATGCCTACCTCAGACACTGTCGATGTATTAAAAAAGTATGCCGAAGACAATGGTGTTATAGATAATAAATGGCATCTCGTTACTGGAGATAAGAAGGATATATACTCACTAGGAAGAGACTTCTATTTTGTAGAAAATGACTTAGGAGAAGAAAAAACGATAGACGACTTCCTTCACACAGAAAATTTTCTCCTCATTGATAGTAATAAGCACATAAGAGGAATATATAATGGTTTAAATAGATCATCTATTGCTCAACTTATTACTGATATAAAGACGTTAAAACTCGAGTAACTTACTGAAACATGCTCTTTGTAAAGAGCAACAAAACATTTATAGAAAGCTGGGTAATGAGAAAACATTACCCAGCTTTTTTTTGCGCTAATTCAACTTATTTATCTAAGAAAACAACGCATCCAACAAATTAAAGAAACCTTTATGAATAGCTATTATAGGCTAGAATAATCGCATTTACACAGTATCAAATTATAAAAAAAGGCTAGATAATGCCATTCACAGAAAACTAGCGCCCATTCACTTAAAGTGACTCATAACCATTAAACTACCTATTACATTTGATGTCAAATAAGTGTAACATAAAACTAGAAATATGAAAACTATGAAATTTAAAACGGCGGTAATAACGGCTATATTTTGTGTAGCATTTGCAAGTGTTTCAATGGCACAGGCACAACGAGGAAACGATAGAAAAAAACCACCTACGTATGCTGAACTATTGGAGCAAATGGATAAGAATGAAGATGGCAAACTTGCAAAATCTGAAATGAAAGGTCCACTAAAAAATGACTTTGATAAAGTAGATACAAACGAAGATGGTTTCATCTCTGAAAAAGAATTTAAAAAAGCACCAAAACCACAACGCAGAGAAAAAAAGTAATATGTAAAAAGTGAATTGTTTTTAATTAGCCAAAAGCTCTGTGAGTAATCACAGAGCTTTTAAAAACAAACATCACTCCTATCTAACTTCAAAAAACTTCAACCAATAAAATCAAAAAAAAATGTCATACTTCTCAAAATTACCACTCATAGGATTATTTATATCCTCAATGATATTAATAGGATGCAACTCTTGCTCAAACGATGATAATGCAACTCAAACAGGAGAAACTACAGATACAGATGGTGTCGTAATAGATGTAGATGCATCACTCTTTTATACTAGTGACAATTCTGTTACTATTACTACGGTTCCTTGTACTTTATCTAACGGAGTAACTACAGATTGCTACGAACTTGTTGTTACAAGTACACCAGCAGATCACAATATGGGTCCATGGTGTCCAGATAATATTGCAGATGATGCTGAGGCAGGAGGAATCTGGCTAGAAAACGGTCAAGTATATGATGTAGATGGAGCATTTATTGAAAATATGGCTTCCTTTTACAATGACACTACATGGCTTATGTATGACGACAATGGTGATATTTATACAACAGACTCACTAGAAGACTGTGCAAATGCCGCAAACCCAAACGTGGGAGAAGAATATGAGAATTTTTGTGTAGAATGTTTGCCCTCTTATGTGGCAGACCTCACTAGAACGTACCTCATCCCTGTAACACCTCAACGAGTTTCTAGCTCCATTAATTTTGGTGGCGGAGGTCCTATGGGAGGAAACGGCCCATCACAGCGAGGTGTAGCTTTTAATGGAGTAGTTTTTGACGCACCAGCACCTACAGATGCAATACTAGGAGCATATACACTAGCACCATTTGATGATGCTGGAGGTCACATCAATCTTAACGCAGGTTATCACTATCATGCAGCTACAGGAGTTACTACCCAGCTAGCCCAAGAAGATGGACATGCTGCAATGATAGGCTATGCAATTGATGGGCATGGGCTATATGCACAACTTAATAGTGATGGTAACGAGCCTAGCGACCTAGATGCTTGTAGAGGTCATGAGGATGATGTGAGAGGATATCATTACCATGTAGATGCAGCTGGAGCAAATAACTTTATCAACTGTTTAAACGGAGCTTATGCAAACTAGAAAAAAACTGAAATCGTTATTGATTGTTCTATGCATATTGTGTTTTTCTTTTAAAGCACTTGCACATCAATCAGATGCTTCCACTACAATGTTAGTGCAGCAAGAAGATCAAACATGGGTGCTACAAGTGAGTGCATCTCTCACTGCTTTTCAGCAAGAGATAAACACGCATTTTTCAGACACGCCTTATACCACTCCAGAGGAGTTTAAAGAAATGGTTCTTACTCATATTAAGAACAACTTGCATATACGTTTTGACGAGAATAAAGAAGTATTGTTATTAAACGGCATTGTACAATTAGGACATGAAACTAAGGTAGTTTTTAAAGTGATTGGAGTGCCTACCACTATACAAAGTGCAGTTATAGAAAACACAGCTTTTGTAGATATTCACAAAAGCCAGAGTGCATTAATCCTACTCAAAGAAGGGTTTAATAAGAAACACTTTGTACTTAATGATGATAATAATCACACCTTATCACTGCGAGTAGATGGTAAAAACTTTACTGAAGTAACAGCACATCGTGCTAGCTTATTTCCGCCTATTATGGCATTTGTTTTCATACTCATTGCTGGACTACTGTTTATTGCACTAGTGCGCAGAAAGAGTACTATTAACCCTTAAAAAGAAATGATTATTGAATGATTGATTGATTGGTTTGTTTATTTGGTTAGAGCCCCGTATGTTGTATGGGGCTTTTGTCTTTCTGTATATAAGACTATTGTATAATCGTGGTACGCTTTCGCGAAAGCGTAACTATTAAAAGTATTATTAATTCATATAATCACTCAGGATCTTTCTAATAAATTATGATAACGCAAAAAACCCTCATCGTCAAGTGACAATGAGGATTTATTATATAATCTATACGTAACCTTAGTATTGCTTAATCTAATAGAAGTAACAATAACAACAACGTACATCCTAGATTTACTTAGGGATTTGCGTACAGATTTAATTTATTAATCAATATATACTTCTAGAAATTGAGCATCCTTTGCAAAGAAAAAAGCTTCTTTAGAATTTGCTGGAAGTAAGATGGTTTCACCTTTAAATACAATCTCTGTCTTATTATTTACGGTTACTGAGGCACAACCCTCAACGCACATAAGGATTACAAAAGAGTCAAGGTTTGCATAAGATTTCTCAAAAGTTTTATTTACTCGTAGCACATTTGTGGTAAAGTAATCACAGGCAACAACATTTGACGAGGTATTACTATTTACTTTACATTCTTTCTTACATTCTTCAGTAAACTCCTTAGTAGCTGCAACAGACTGGTCAAGGTGTAAATCTCTTTTTTGACCTTCCTTATCTGTGCGATCCCAGTCATATACTCTATAGGTGATATCTGAGGTTTGCTGTATCTCTGCTGCCAGTACACCTGCTCCTATGGCGTGTATCTTTCCTGCAGGAATAAAATATGCATCACCTCTTGTTACTTTTTCTTTATTAAATACGTCATATACATTATCTCCTGTCACATCACGTAAGATTTCTGTATTTGCGTTTTTATCTTTAAGACCTAATATAATTTCTGCTTCTTCTTCATGGTCCATGATATACCACATTTCGGTTTTACCGTATGAGTTATGATCTCTTTGTGCCATCTCATCATCTGGGTGTACTTGTACAGAAAGATTTGTCTTTGCATCTAGAAACTTTATAAGCAACGGAAACTCATTTCCAAATCGTTCATAATTTGCAGCTCCTACAAACTCACTGGTGTGGTTTTCTAAAAGAGAAACCAGTGATTCTCCCTCGTATAATCCGTTTGCTACCTGTGATATATTTCCTTCTACTCCAGATATTTCCCAGCTCTCACCAGTCGTATCACTAGTACATTTCTTATTAAGTACCGATTGTAGTTTAGATCCTCCCCAGATTTTTTCTTGAAGGATAGGCTCAAATTTTATAGGATAGATGTTCATAATAGTAGATTTGATGTGGATAAATGATGTTTTATGGGGACTAGGAAACAGTAATTATTATGCTGCTATAGAAAATTCTTGAGACATAGTGTCTAGTGCAAATTCTGTAGGGATTGCGCTGGCTGCTGTATTGCTTTGAAAAGCATAGTTCATCCAGATTTGTGTAAGATTCATTGGGATTTGTAAAGCGTCTTTCATTCCTAACTTAGAATCATCTACGTGTACCCATCTCATAAGTGGCTGCTCAAAGATGTTCGTCATTGTATTTTCTTTTCCTAGGTAGCTCTTAAGACGTAAGAAGATCTCAACATCAAACAACCATCTGCTAGTAAAAGCATTGTCATATACTACAGGCACGATGCTTCTTGTAAATACTTTTGCTCCACACTGCGTGTCTCTTATAGGTAATCCTAAGATTAATAAGATAAACTGCTTCACAAATTTTGAAAACATATTTCTCATAAAGTTACGCTCTATCTCACCGCTTCCTAAAGCGTTTCTAGAACCAAAAACTACGAGCTTTCCCTCAGTCTTCAGAGTTTTAACGAGGTCCTTAAAATCTCTGAAGTCTGTAGAAAGGTCTGCATCCATAAATCCTATCGTAGAGATAGTAGACTTGCTGTATAAGAATCTAGCTCCTGCTCTTACAGCGGTTGCTTTACCAGAGTTCTTTTTTACATCTACAATGCTTATTGCATTAGGCGCTTGTTCTTTCATACTATAAAGAACCTCTAGCGTTTTATCTTTACTTCCATCGTTTACAAAACATAGGTGGTAATCGCGGTTTTCTTTAATGAATTTTACAAATGCTTCTGTGTTAAGTCTCTTTTCTTCGTTGTAGCAAGGGATGATTATTCCAGTTTTCATAATGTGTGTTTTTGTGTGTTGTTATTGTTTTACAAGACAAACATACCTCCAGATTGCAGCTATTTTTTTGAATTTTCGATGGCTGGATTCTTTGTATCGACGGTTACCATTCGTCGAAGGATGAACCATTCATCGAAAGAACTATCTTTGAATCAGAATATTAAAAAGGGTATCTTTTCACTCCCAAATGAAACAGTCTAGAACTAACAAATATTTAGTAAGTGCCGTACTCCTCGGAATGATTTTCCACGGGACGGCTATGTTTTTTACTGTAGAGCGCACTTATGACGCTCTTATACACCTGTTTTTTGCAAATCACTATGCGACTAACTGGTTTGAGCCTTGGAGTTATAGCTGGTATACTGGCTTTACAGTAATGGGATACCCACCACTAGTGCATCAAACTATAGGAGCACTCTCTTATATAGGTGGTCTTAAATTTGGGATGTTTACTGTCGCCCTCACGGGAGTCGTACTATTTATTACTGGAGTGTATCGCTTTACGATGGTGCTTATACCTAATAAAAAGGTCGCTGGTTATGCTGCGGTGCTAGCCGTATTTAGTTCTTCCTTTGTAGAAACGCTCCATATATTTGGGCAACTTCCTAGCATTATAGGTATCTCTGTATTAATGCATTGCCTGCCGGAGATATATCTCTGGGTAAAAACTGCGCGTAAACGACACCTCTTTAAAGCACTGGCATTACTCTCGGTAACGGTTACTTCACATCACGTGACTCCTATCTTTGGTATGGTTTTCTTCATATTCCCACTGTTAGGAATGGTGGTAATGGATGCTGCGAGAGAAAAGGTTAATAGTACAAAGGAGGTGACTGTTATCGCTTTCGCGAAAGCGGTATGGACCCACCTAAGACGCATCATCATATTTGGAGGATGTTCCTTGTTTCTTATCATCACGTGCATCTTACCGTACTGGGTAAATACTAAAAATAATCCGATCACGCAGGTGCCTATACCGCACGGGTCGCGTGACAGCTTTCTTGAAGTACTCTCTTCTGGACTGGTGTTTTTTGTGATCCCTTGGGGACTTTTAATGTTCTTGCTTCCTTATTTCTTTTATAGATATTATAGCAAGCGCCTTCTATTTTTTGGCATCTCATTTACCTTACTTTTTATTTTGGGTACTGGGGGTACTACACCTATTCCGCTGGCAATGCTAGGCGAAAATGCCTTTAATATCCTTACACTAGACCGCTTTACATTATGGGCATCTATAATGGCACTGCCGGTTTTTGGCGAATTTTGTTACCGCTTTGTAGAGGGAGATTATAAGGATTACTTGCAAGAAAAATGGGGAACGCTGGTGCATAGAGCATCTGGAGCATTTTTATCGCTACTATTTATTTTTATTGCCATTTTTACAATTACCCTAGGAAAATTTAGACCGAGCCAGCCAGATGTAATTAAGATGACGCCTATTGTAAACTTCTTAAATGAAGATGAGCATTATAAATGGCGATACTTACCACTAGGTTTTGGAGACCAGATGGCGTGGCTCTCTGCACAAACTAAGGCAACCACGGTAGATGGAGATTACCACTCTGCTAGAAGGCTGCCAGAGCTTACCACACGAGCGGTAGAGCGTCTCGAAAACTCAAAATATAGAGGTATAGAAGGAATAGGCTCGCTACAGCAGTTTCTTACGGTACCAGAAAAGTATCATTTAAAATATGTGTTTTCTAATGATAAATTTTATGACCCACTACTCTACTTTGCTGGCTGGCACAGATTGAGCTTACTAGAAAACGGTATTATGGTTTGGGAAAAAGCAGGTATTGCTCCCTTACCTAGTGTGCTGCCTAGAGAAGATGCACCGCTAGTTTTAAAACTTATGTGGGGCATCATTCCATTCTCAACAGTAATACTCGCAATACTATTGCATCTAGGTGCCTTATGGACGCGATCTTTTAATAGAAAAAATGAGCTTCCCTTATATTTTGCATTTGCTGCAAAATACAAGCGAGCGCCCTCCTTATTATATTGGGCTTCTATATTATGGACGATTGTTTTACTCATTATTATAGCCTATGCAGGATATCTATTTTATGTAAAAAACACCACACAACTCTCTGCAAGAAATGTGGTCACGGCCTATTATGATGCTGTAGATTTTAAAGAATTTGAGCGTGCGCACTCTTATCTTGATCCAGAGAGTGATAAAAAACTCTCACAGTTTATGCTTGAGATATCGGTCTCAGATGGCCTGTTAAGTTCATATGCAAAGCTAGATAGCTTGCACATAGATATAACACCTAAGACAGACACAACTGCACAAGGTATTGTAGATGCCACCTGGATTACACCACTCAAGGAGATACAAACTCAAGATGAGCTAGAGCTCATTAAAAAGAAGAGCAAATGGTACATTATACCTCAAAAGGTAGATCCAGACATCCCACCAGAGCAATTACTCATACAAAGTGGCACTAGATATTATAATCACGGTAAGCGTGCCGTCACCTCAGAGCAAACCTTTCACGAAGATGTACTTAAACAACCCGTTGTAGAGGTACTCTCTGCAAGACTGGTACAGCTAGACACAACCTATGCTATTGTAGGCGAAATACAGAATGTAGATAATATCCCTGCAGATATCTCTGTGACAGGAGCTTTGTATAATGAAGAAAATGAGGAGCTGGCAAGATTTAATGCAAAAGATGTAGTAAAGCATAAACTACTGCCTAAGGAAACAACGCTATATCGTATAAACTTTGAGGGTATTGCTTGGGCATCTGCGCTAGAAGAAAAGCCCACTACCTACGAGCCAGATACATTTACAGAGGTAGATCTTACAGACATCCCAGTAAACTTTGAGGTACAAGTAAGTGCAAACGTAGCAACTACAGATCTTTACCAAGCTGCAGACCTTTTTAATGTCACACAAAAAGACACAACCTTAAATGGTTTTCTCTTTAATACAAGTATAGAAGAAGCGACCATACCACAACTACTCATAGGCTACTATAATGAAGACAAGGAGTTGCTATGGGTAGAAAGCAGATATATAGATGAGAGTGTGCGCCAGCAACGCAAACGCCCTTTTTCTGAAGTACTTTATACAGATGCATTACCTAAAGAGGTTGCGTCTGGACTAGCTACGGCCTCTGTAAATGGACTACCTAACCAGAGTATCTCTGATAAGGTGGTGCCTCAACGGAATGATGCTGGGACTAACCGTACGTTTATACCTGTAGCAGGTATGCCGTATGCATATATCACCATCATCACAAATAACTATGTAGGTAATCCAAAATAATGAAGCGCCACACCCACATATCGCATTTACTTTTATATATGAGTATACTCATATGCTTCGGTATGTCTAGTTGTAAAGAAGAACCCTTTGAAGTAACAGCTACGCCTATAACACTATCTATAAATGACATAGAGGATACTACAGTTACAGAAAAGGGAATCTACATTACCACGATGGGTGACACTATTATTGCCACGGGACAGGCTTATCTCATTGTCTCTAGTACCTATGCTACGATTGTTATAGAGCCCGAAGCAATTAATAATACACCACAGTTTTATATTCCTCCTAGTTTTACAAAACGTAGTGGTGTGGTAAATTATAGCCTATATCTTAATGATAAGGTTACGCAAGAAGGAAGTTTTAGACTACTGCCCAATGCTACTCAACTAGGCACTGTAGAAACTTATCTTGGGCCACGTAGTATTGTTGCAAATGTGCGTGACTACACGATGCTAGTTAGTATCCCTACAGATACACTAGATAACACGCTGCCAGATAATACAGAAGTGGCTCTCAAGTCGCAGTTTAAATCTAACATTACAACTACATCTCACGGGGTTACATCTGGCTTTGTATGGAAACGCATTTATGCTCCACTTAAGACCGGCCGAGTAAGTACGGGAAGTACGATTGAAAATATATCGTCTAAGGAGTTGGTTGCAGATGTATTTCCAGATGTTGCTCAAGATTTTACTATCACCGCAAGTAGTAATCACAACTATGCAGATGGTAATGAAATCATCACATTTAAAAGTTCGCAAATACGCGATGCACACGGTAATGTAATGACAGACGGGACACTCGTCACCTTTTTTATGACAAATGCTAGAGGTGCCCACTGGCAGATTACAGCGAGTACTATAAATGGGTACGCTTTCGCGAAAGCGTTACACCCACATTTCCCTACCACTTGGAGTGTACGGGCAGCAGCGACAGGTATTGCACAGAGCAAAACCATTACTCAAGAGTTTACAGCTATCATAGACAGCATCCCAGCACCACAAATCACCGAAAGAAATCTAACTGTAGGCCCACTTACGAGCTACCTAGGCCAGCTAGTGCAAAATGGAATAGACGTTCAAATTACTATAAACAATAACACCTACAACGGCTTAACAAAAAATGGATCTGCCGTCTTTTATCTCAAAGAAGAAGACTATCCCGCAGGAACATATGTTGTAAACATTGAGACCCTAGGACTCGAGGCTACATACAAAATCACAATTACAGATTGAAAACCAATAAAACGCTATATCGTATCTTAATTTTGGCTGGATTTATTCTCATAAATGCGGGTATCCTCTATGGTATAAGTCAGGTGATTGCTTTTTTAAACACGGGTGCAGACAGAAGTAAGATGCTTCACCTAGATGAAACAAAAGAGCGTCACTATGTACCCCAGGTGAAGTGGGAGTCTATTGAAAATCCTGGAAGACCTATGGAAGAAGCAAATCTTAAAAGCATAGAAGAAGATTATCTAGACGCTTGGTATGTAAAGAATAGAGCTTTTTACACAGGTGAAAATGCTGGAGTTTTTGATCATTTTACAGAGCAAGCCCGCGGAAAGGTTGAGGACTTAATCACATTAAATAATGAGGCAAACGTATATATAGAAAGTACGACCCTCACCCATCACCTCTCGCTAGAATTTTATAGTGCAGACGGTACACTGGTTGTACTTACAGATCGCAATGTCACAGGTGTAGAACGTGTTTTTAAAAATGAGCAATTTCTAGTAGAGCGCTCTTTTAATGATGATTATAAAATCATACTATTACTAGAAGATGGCTTCTGGAGAGTGCGACATTTTGAAAAAGTAGCCTCACATCCAGTAGATGATGCTCAAAAAGAGACTATCCCGATTGATCTTGCAATGCTAGAAGGAATTAACTATTACCCACAAGGGAGCCCTTGGGATACCTTTGGAGCTACGTTTAGTAAAGATACCCTCACCACAGATTTTAAAATTATTAATGATCTTAAGCTTAATTCTATAAGAGTCTTTGTGGGGTTTGAGGATTTTGGCAAAGCGCGTGTTCCGCGAGAAAAGCTTGAGAAACTCACATCACTTCTAGATGAAGCACAAGCAGCAAATCTTAAGGTTGTGGTCACCCTTTTTGACTTTTATGGAGATTATCGCATACAAGACTGGACTATTACAAATGCTCATCTATATAGTATCGTGACACATATAAAAGACCATCCTGCTTTATTAGGATGGGATATAAAAAATGAGCCTAATCTAGATTTTGAAAGTCGCGGGCAACGTGAAGTTTTATCTTGGCTGAGTCAAACGATAGATTATCTCAAGACTATAGATAATACACACCCAGTAACTATAGGCTGGTCTTCGCCAGAGGCCGCATTATATCTAGAAAATAAAGTAGACATTATCTCTTATCATTATTACAAAGACCTCAAGGACCTAAGTGCTGCTCACAAATTAATAACAGATGTAACTAGTAAACCTGTGGTTTTACAAGAATTTGGTCTTGCCGCTTATCACGGTTTATGGAATCCCATAGGTCCAGATGAAGAAGATCAAGCTGCTTATTATACTGAGTTTTATAAAACCCAGAAAAGAGATAGTATACACTATCTCTCTTGGACACTTTATGATTTTAGGGATATACCGAGTGAAGTGGCTGGTAGATTACCGTGGCGAAAGAACAAACAGGCTTTTTTTGGAATTGTTAATACACTTGGGGTGAAAGACGATGCCTATTTGATCATTAAGAACCGGTAATTATGCTGCCATTAATGTGGTGTTTTTTGTTCTTCTTGATGTGCCATTAAAAACATCTATATACATTTGAGCAATACGGCTCATAGGTAATGCTGTTGCTGCTTGATAATTTGCTTTTGCTATTTCTGTTCTGTAAGCGTCGTTTGTTACAAGGTTTTGGATTCCTGTAGCTAGACTATGTAAACTCTCTGGGTTAAAAAACTCACCTCTGTATCCTTCTTCTTTTACAAGAATACCAAGATCTCCTAGGTCTGGCATTACTACTGCCTTACCATAACTTCCAGCCTGGTGTAACACTCCTGAGCTTCCGGTAGTAGATGTGTATGGAAAAACAACCATCGCACTTTCTGAAAAGATTACAGGTACATCTTCTTCTTCTACATAACCTGTAAATGTAAGATTAGGAACGTGTTTATATACTTCTTGAACTTCTGCTAGGTATCCTGGTGTGTTAGGACTATCTGTACCAGCAATTACAATCTCAAGATCACGACCGGTTTGCTCTCTTACGATTTGAACAGCTTCTATAAGTATCTCTACTTTCTTGTAGGTTCCAAATTTTCCGAACGTCATTATTTTTAAAGGACCTGGTGCTACATCATAAGATGGCTCTTCTGGAATCTCAAAGGTACCGTGAGGGATCAGTACACAATTTTTTGCATTATACTTCTCTTCTAGTATGTCTACATATTTACTGATGGTAAGCGCTACTGTATCTGCTTTAAGTACCACACGAGTAAGCATCTCGCCTATGAAGTTATATGCCTTTATTTTTAATTTATTACTTGTAAAACCTGCACTATCAAGATCTACAGTTTCCATTATATTGTGAAGTAATACCGTTGTTTTTACTCCCATCATTTTTGATACCCAAGGAGAAAACAATCCTAGCGCTGCAGCTACCTTCTTATCTCCAAACTTCATAAACTGTAGGTTATAAAGTACTGCATCTGGTTGTGTTGCTCTTACGGCTTTTGCAATAGAGAATACATTTTTTAAGCTATTGAATTTCCAACATTGCTTTACTGTAATCTCGCATCCATCTTCTTCAAAAGTGATATCTGCTTGGTCTGGAGTTACATCTGTAAGAAGTACCAGTTCTGTTACTTCTTGGTTTTGACGAAAGTGCTTTACTAAATGGTATGCATATTCGTTTAAAGTTACTTTGCTCGGTGGATAGGCCGTTACGATTGCTAGTTTCATAATATATAGATTTGATGTTGTTATAGTAATTTGTGTAGTCTTATGCTGCTGCCTGGTAATAGTTAGACTGATTATTAATTTGCGCATATAATTCGGCAACTGCTGGCTCTGGATAGCTGAAAAACTTAAGTGATTTTTCTTCTGAGATTTCGGCTTGTAAGCTTTCTAAAACTCTTACTAGTTTCTTAGCTCCTTTTTTAACCTCACATAAATTTATGATGACATTATCTTCTACAGATAATAGTGCTTTAAAGTATCCTTTTACTTCTTGTACGTGTGTGTTTGATACTTTTCCTTTGATACAAGTTACTCCGTAAATGTTGTTTATTTCTAGTGCCATAATATTTGTTTTTAAGTAGTTATGTTTTTTTGATAGTACAAATATGGGGCTTTGTTTTCGCGAAAGCGGACGAAAAACGTTTACTCGACCGTTAGTATAGACGAATGGTATTTGACCTTCGATAAACGATTTTGCACTTTCTTACAATTACAGCTTACATAGGCTAAGTTACTATACTGCAGCTGCTAAGATTAGATATCACTAGATAGAGATTTGATATAGATAAGGAGTATATAAAAGGATATTATAGACCTCCCTAATAGGCTTCAGTTAGTCAAAACAAAAACCCTCTCACAAAAGCAAATGCTTATGTAAGAGGGCAACTACAATTTGGGGAAACTGTTACTTTACTTGCATCTTCCAGAAATAAAGTAATTGAGCAATGAGTAAACTTCCCATTGCAACTACTTGGGCTAAAACAACTTCAAACAATGAATCGTGGAATAATATGATTAACACTATTTGTAACACTCCAAAAATGGCAGCAATTACAATAGGTTTATAATGATCTAGGGATAGATAGTAGTAGGCAAAAATGTTTGATAGGGCAAAAAAAGATGTCGCAAGTGCATACCAACCTAATAATGGAGCAATAGACATATACTGTTCTCCAAATAATATTTGTACTGCAAATGATGGAAACAGAAATGTAAATAACACGATACCACTAGCAAGGGCTGTGATGTACCCTACATACTTCATAAGTACAGGTACAGAGTTCTTACCTTCCTTGCGCATAGATACTACCGTAGGTAATAGTAACATCACAAACATCCAGGTTACAAAGTAAACTACACGACCTATAAGGGCTAGAGATGCATATAATCCTGCATCATAAGATGGAAAATAGTGTTTTACTAAGAGTATATCACTGTTGTTACAAATGATCTGGGTAAGCTCATAGCACGCAGTAAGTACAAAGAAGTTCATAACTGCCTTGCTCTCTTTTGAGGTAAGGGCAGATTGCACTGCCTTTTTAGACGTTAACTTTTTAAATGGAAATACACCTGCTATAAAAGAGATTGCGATTGCTGTAGCTACCGCGACAGACGATTCTATATTGAAGAAAAGTAATAATGCAAAAGTAAGTGCGAGTCTGCATACCATTTCAAATTGGTAGGTGATAGATAATGCAATAAAGGATTTACGTCCTTGAAGATTTCCTCTGTTTACGCTCATTATGAAATAAAGTGGGACTGCTATTCCAAAAATGGTAAACATTACAGAAGATTCTGTTTGAAAAAGTGTTTGCAGCGATCCTGCAAAAACTACAATTGCCGCACCCAATATGATTCCAAAGGTGGTAGCTTGTTTATAAGCTCTTTGTACAAATGCTTCTTGTTTTGACTTGTCAAACTCCGTTGTAAACTTTGCAACTGCTAGCTGAAAAGTCATTGCAACAAATGATAATACAAGTAGTAAGGTGATAAGTATAGCAGCATCTGCAAAGGCGCCAGGGCCTAGTACTCTACCCAGTCCTAAATTATAGAGGTAGTTTCCTCCATTTACCACAAAGGCACTGAGCATAAATATTTGCTCGGGAGAGAGTATCTTTTTGATTTTGTGTTGTATAGCGATCATAACTAATGATTAATAAGTCATTAACTGGATAACCGGCTTATCTACCTTTCTGTGTACTACACTTAATGTATTACTAGCTTGTGTATTTCTAGCGTTGTGTACTACTCTTAATGTGTTTGAGTTATTTATTACTGTAAGTCCCATAATTGTTTTGTTGTTTGTTTCTGGTACAAATATGCGAGCAATTAAGAGGCTTTCGGTTGAAATTTCGATGAGTAGAATTTTACTGTAGACGAGTGGTCGTGTTTTATCTTTAAAGTATATATTGGTGTAATAATGCTTTCGCGAAAGTTTAATGTGATACTATATAAGGAGTGGTTTTTGGGGAGTTGGGGTGTGGTTCTTACTCACACGCAAAAACATCTCCTCCTAGACATTTATATATTACTCACTCGTACTCAAAAACATCTCCTCCCGGCCTCCTCTTCAAAGAGGAGGAGCACGCAACGAAGAAAGCCCCTCTTTGAACTTGCCTCCGACGAGTGAAGTATGAACGAGAGGAAGGCACATTTGGGGAGATGTTAGTAACTATCTTCTCACTCAAACGGAAAAACATCTCCTCTGGCATTTATATATTACTCACTCAAACGAAAAAACATCTCCTCCCAGCCTCCTCTTCAAAGAGGAGGAGTGACAACTTGGAGCCCCTCTTTGAACTTGCCTCCGACGAGTGAAGTATGAACGAGAGGAAGGCACATTTGGGGAGATGTTGGCTACTAACTTCTCACTCAAACTCAAAACATCTCCTCCCAGCCTCCTCTTCAAAGAGGAGGAGTACACAAAGATGAAAGCCCCTCTTTGAAATTGCTTCCGACGAGTGAAGTATCAATGAGAGGAAGGCACCTTTACGGAGATGTTGGCAGCTATCTTCTTACTCAAACGCAAAAACATCTCCACCCAGCCTCCTCTTCGAAGAGGAGGAGTGAAAAAAGAAGCCCCTCTTCGAAGAGGGGTTGGGGAGATGTTCGCGGTGGTGATATTAAAAATTGAAGAAAGGCCCATTTGGGGAGATGTTGGAGGCAAGTGACTTTAGGAACAATAAATAGAACCTTGGGGAGATATTCACAGCTCACTTCCCTCAAAACTCCATTCACACTTTAGGCAACCTCCACCAGTCGACGATAAGTGTCGACGAATTGCAGATACATTAAGATTGAATCCTTTGTATATTGCCATAACTTGCACTTGTAAAACATACGCAATGAGACAACTAACATATATTATTCTTTTCCTACTAGGTGCAACAGCATACAGCCAAGATATGTCTGCAGGTTTCACTTTATTAGAAACTGGGAAATATGAGGAGGCAAAAACATTTTTTGGAGATGTGCTTGAAGACTACCCAGATAATAAAACGGCAAGACTCTGTTACGGTCGTGCTCTAGGGTTGAGTGGTGAGAGTGGCAAAGCAAGAACACTTTTTACAAACCTTAAAGCAGACTACCCTACAGATTTTGAAGTGGGCTTAAACTATGCCGAGTCTCTTTTATGGGATAGTGATTTTAGCGCTGCAAAAGACTTTTATGAAACCCTCGTTGCCAAAGATAGTACAAGCTTCTCTGCCCTACTCGGCTATGCAAACACGCTTTCTAACCTTAAAGAATATGACGCGGCAATCGCTTATGTAAACAAGGCACTTACCGTACAACCTGGTAATGCAAATGCTGCGGTGTCAAAAAAGTTTATGCGTTTAGGTAAGGCAAACCAACTAACAACTGCCTTTCAATATGATGCGGCAATACAATTACTTAAAAGTGCTCTTGAGGATATGCCTAACGATCAGCAAATCATAAGCGCGCTTGCAAATACCTATATCGCAAAGAAGGATTTTGACAACGCAAACACGATGTACAGTAAGCTTTCAGATACCTTAACATCGCAAGTGGGTAAATCATTAGTTGCTCACTTACAGAAGGACGACAAGCTCGCATTATCACTGGCGCAGGAGAGTATTAATTTCGCGAAAGCGGACACTACAAAAATCATTACTGCAAACGAGCGCTACATACAAGCACTCATCTGGAACGGAAAATATGCCACAGCAAGAACTGCCATTGCAGATCTTAAAAGCACCTTCCCGACTAATGCGCGCGTGGCTGCACTTAAGGCAACTTTAGGAATGTACACGGGGACTTTTAAAAAGAGTATCGAGGTGTATAACGGTATCCTTGAGAAGGACAGCGCCTCTTTTGACGGAAATCTCGGGATTGCAAATGCGTACCGTGCACAGGGTAATCTAGATGAGGCTTACGCTTTCGCGAAAAATACCTTAACCTTCTACCCAAACCAGAAAGATGCTACTGGGTTAATGAAAACAATAGAAAGTAGCCTCGCTCCCGTGATCGAAAAACGAGCTGCATACACCAAAGATAATGGTGATAACCAAGCATACTCGGCTGGTCTGACCGCTACCTTGCCATTTACAAGTAGGTTTAAGGCTATATTTTCTTACAACTACCGTACTACCGAAAATATGACCACAAACACGATGGCTTATAACACAAATGCAAGCCTTGGAGCTCATTACAGAGTCATAAATAATACCTGGCTAGAAGGTACATTAGGGTTTGTAAAAGCAGATGCAGATGCAAATGAGTATACAGATGTAAACGGATCTATTTTTGTAAAGTCAAGACCTTTTCCGCTTCAGTTTTTAGAGGTGGGTTACAGCAGGACGTTACAAGATTTTAACGCCGCATTACTAGACGAAAAGATATTTATGAATAACTATTCCCTTAACTACAATATGGGAACAAACATAAATCTAGGTTGGTATACTGGTTTAATGCACACGCAGCAAACAGATGGAAACTCTCGTAACTTATTATTCACTTCTTTATACTACAACTTTACAAAAAACCCAACGCTTAAAGGTGGTATCAATTACCAGTATGTAGGTTTTAAGGATCAAGTACCTACGTTATATTTTAGCCCATCAAAATACCAAGCAGTTGAGTTGTTTTTAGATCTTACTGGTCAAGCAGGAAAGTGGAGCTATGCAGCAAACGCTGCAGGAGGTTTACAAGTAGTAGAAGAGGATGAGGCTTCTACACTTTTTCGCGTAGAAGCCAGAGTACAGTATGCGATATCAAACCGCTTCCAGATGGGTGCTTACGGTAAGTACAGTAACATTGCCTCTGCAACCGCAGCAGGATTTGAGTTTATGGAAGTAGGTTTAAAGCTGAGATGGCAAGTACTTGAAAAAGGAATTATAAAGATGTAATCTTTAAGACGCTATTTGATATTAAAAAAACGCCCAGCTGGGCGTTTTTTTTTGTTATAACATACAGATTATACTTCTTCATAGAGTTAGTATACTGTTAGTTTTAAGAAGCATAGAACTAAAATATTCATTGTATATTTAGGTCAAACTAACACGACTGGAATCACGTTTGTTTACTATCTAGAGGATAAATTCCGTTGTGGAATGCCACTGTTTTACAAAAAAAACTTTGAAGGCAGAAATAAAATATATAGAATTGAAAAGCAGGCTTTCAAATAATGAAAATGCCTGGATTGGTCTTGTTTCATTTTCAAAAAGCGGAAAGACAATTTACTTTAACGGTAAGGCATTTCAGAGTCTTAACGGGCTGGGAATTAACGGAAATTATTATGACTTGGAAAATGGAGATGAATATTGGATTTCAGGTGTTAAAAAAGATATGACTGATCGTCACAAATTCGACGGAGGAAAAATCTACGTAGAAAAACGAATTTTAAGTGAGTATCTCCAAATTATCAGAAAGACTAAATTACCAAAAGCTGATTATGAACTTACTGAAGTCATCACTGAAAAGCCAATCCAACGAATTAATCAACTCGAAAATGAAAAAACCAATCAAGCTGCATTTGATACGAATTTGTATTTCAAACAGCCAAACGAATTGAGCATTAATGAAATTAAATTGCTAATTACGGAACTCATATCGGACGAAAAGAGTGAGAGCTTTAATAAAGTTTGTAGGAGTATCAAGCACAAGCGTATTGAATTAATGACTGAACTTAAAAAACGAGAATAATTGATTTCAACGGATATTGAATTTACGATAATGTATTTGAGCTATGGCATTGTATTCTTGCTAATTCTATTAGGTTTATGGTTTAAACAAAAAAGAATCTTTTATTTACATCTATTCGTATTTTTACTTTACACAGCTTTTATGGTTTATATCTCTAGTGGTGAAGAAAATTTCAAAGGTGGTGGCTCATTAGTGGTATTATTTTATGGTATTCTATTTCCAATCGTACATTTATGTATTTACGGAATTATCCAAATTATAAGTATTACTGTAGTAAACAGAGCTAAAACACCAGATAAAACATCTCATATATAAAATAGTGAAGGTCATTACTAAGACATAAGTTTAATCATTTTTAGCAAGTCAAAAAAAACACGCTCCCACCCACAAAAAAAGCCACCACCGTCCCCGGTGATGGCCAAACATCAAATCAAATCAAAAAAACTACTTACTTATCTCTTTATGACAAACTTGCCACTGTGTTGTTGTGAGGCACTATCTACTAGTTTATAGGTATAGATGCCTGTCTGTAGGTTTGGAGCTGTGTATACAGCTGTTAACCCTCCATTATTTGTTGTTATATCTTGCGTGTCTACTATGCGTCCTAACATATCTACTACTGTAATTTGTACCGTTGCACTTGCTTGTGGCAATCTTATTGTAGTCTGCGATATAAATGGGTTAGGGTAATTTATTAATGCATCTGCTACCATGATATTCTCTTCGGTTGAGAGTACTTCTGAGTTTGCAAATTGTATCTCATTAATGTCCATTTCCTTTGTAACCATCGTTCCATCTTGAGATACCATGGTAAATACCACAGTTACGAGATCATTAAGCAACAACGGTGTTCCCGACGGACTTGTAAAGTTGTCAAATAAAATATCAAAATCTTGAGAGTTGTCTGTAAGTGCTATCGTTGCTTTGTACTGATCTTCCCAGATTTCTATGCTTTCCTTTACAAAGGTTATTTCTAAGTTTCCTGTTCCCTTTGCTGTCATTTGTAATGCATTAAACATACTTACATCTACTGCTTGAAAACGTGGTGTAAGTGCTCTATATGCCGCAACATAGCTATTTGTTGTTGCTGTGAGTGACAAGTTGCGTTCTATAGCATAGGTGTCATCTCCGTATGTTTCTTCATTTTCTGAAATCTCATAGGTTACTACATCTGTCCCTACTTGAGATGCATCTACTCCCCATGGCCCGTCAGATAGAAATAAATCATCTGGTGTGTTTATACCATCTCCTATTCTAAAGCCTATGTCAAATAAATATCCTGTGTCAATAGTAACCTCTGTGATGTAATTTTCGCCAAGTGAGATGCTCGATGTGGTTGTTACTATCTCGCTTGTTTCTGTTGCTCTTATTCCTGCATCAAATGTTACACTCTCGGTTGCATTTGTATTGATGATTTCTAGTTGTAACGCTCCGTTGTTATAGTTTCCTTTTTTTACAAATACGGTAGGTGGTGTCGAGGTATTATATGAAGTTACTGGCTTCTGTACTTCTAGAAGATTCAAAACTTGTTGTCCTAGTTTGTGTAAATCATCTATTGAGTTTGCCCATATTTGGAAGTTGTAAAAAGTGACATCATCCTCATAACGATCAAGATTCCAGTGGCTTTCTACAATAAACTCAGTCTCATTGTTTACCATTTTCGCCGAAAGGCTTAAAACAAATTCTACACTGCCGTCTATATTTCTTATTAGAGATTTAATAAACTGCTGTCCATTAATCTCTATGGTAGACACAGAGGTAAGCTCTGCTCCTAGTAAACGATCACAGATATACTTTGTATGCTCATATACGCCATTTTCTGTTTTAAGAGCAAGTATAGATGCGGTTGAGAGTTCTCCTTTTATATAGTCTACAGCATATACTTCGGTTGCATTTGTAATACCTACCAGATCTGCAGGTGTAGATTCAACTACATAATCTTCGCTAATTTCTTCAAGCGGGATAAGATCTGCAAGCGTAAATGTTTGAGCAGTTCTTACGGCATAGCTATCCTTCTTACCTACAAGTGGTGCAAGGTCTTTATTAAACTCATAGCTCTCTTTTGCACGGTTAAAATTACGTTTTGCAATAGCGTTAGAGAGTCTATTATTACTTTCTAATCCTCCTTTATTTCCTGTAGATGCTTCTGGATCTATAGTGGCACACATCCCGTATCCTGAGCATGATGGATCTTCACAATCTATAAGACCGTCACCATCATCATCAATTCCGTTATCGCATATTTCTTGTAACACAGGTGCAGTAGGGCATCGAGCGCCATCATTACTAGCACTTGATGGCCCAAAAGCAAAGAGGTTTGAATCTATAACTCCTATCCCATCAAGGTCTTGAACACTTTGTATTACATAGATAGTCCCTGTTTGATTTGCAGATATGTAGAATCGTCCTGAAGCATCAAAATATACAGCTCCATAGGTATAGTTTAGTCCTGATAAAATAGGTACGACGCCTAAAGCCTGCACCTGGCCATTGTCAGGGTTGATTCTATACAAGATGTTTGTTCCTTTCTCAACGGCGTACAGCTGATTATCTACTGCATTAAAAGCCCAGTCATGTACACTTAAATTTTGTGATAATGATGCAGTTGCAGTAAGTTCTGTATATGTTTCTGATGCTGGATCAAGATCTACAGTGTAGTATGTGCTCCCACCAGCTTTAAAGTAATATTGTCCTGTAGCGCTTATATCACCTACATATTTATTGCCAGTAGGTAATGCATCAATAGTGATGGTAGTAGTCTCAAAGTTCTTGCCTATTTTAACAATAGATTTTGCAGGGCTTGATAAGTATCCCCAGATGTAACCATCTGCTGGATTATATGCTGCTGCGTTTATGTTTCCTGTTGTGATATCCTTTGCTGCTAGAAAAGAGTTTCCAGAAGCAAGGTCAATTGCATACACATCATTGTATTGAAACAAATAAGCGCTGTAATCACAATTAAAAGGTACATCTTGTGCGCTGGCGGTAAATGAATACAACAAGCAGCTTAGTGCGATTAATTGTCTTGTAAGAGAGTAGAAATTTGCTTTCATATTGCTTCTATTGATGTGATTATAGAAACAAAATTAGGCTGTTTATATCCTGATTTTCAATTTATTCGACCGCACTGATACTTGTATCGTTGAGTGGTAATTTACTGTAGACGAATGGAATTTGTTGTTTTATAGCAAGTTAAGACGCTTCATAAGTTCAGGTCTGTTAGAACGACTTATTGGTATTACATCTCTAGCTATCAGGACACTATTATCCTCAATATCAACTATTTTTTTAATGTTAATAATATAGGAGCGATGGATTTTTAAGAAAAGACTATCTGGTAGTTTTTCTTCTATTTTTTTAAGTGTAGAGTGTACGGTGTAATTTTTTCCTTCTGTTTTTATTAGTACGTAGTCACCTTTTGCTTCTACAAGAAAGATTTTATCAAACTCAATCTTAATGAGACGCCTGTCTATATTTACATACATCTCCTTTTCTGACTCTTCTTGCTTTGCTTCTTGTGCATCTGGAGTTGCTTTTTGCAACTTAGGAGCTTTAAAACTTTCAACCTTTTGCATTGCCTTAAGAAATCTAGGCAGGGTTATAGGCTTTACTAAGTAATCTACAATACAATCATACTCAAAAGCCTCAATCGCAAAGTCACGATCTGACGTGGTGAGAACAATCTTTGGCGGATTTTTAAGCGAATCTATAAAGTCAAAACCAGTAAAATCTGGCATGTGTATATCTAAGAAAATGAGGTCAATCTCGTTCTTATTTAAAAACTTGATTGCCTGCATCGCGTTAGGAAACTCATCAATTACATTGAGTTCATCTACCTGGCTACATAAATGCGATACGATTGTACGTGCCGCAGTTTCATCATCTACAATAATACAGTTCAACATTTAAAAATTTTATGATTTAATATGCAATTTACAGATTATAAATCTTTTATAAAATGGATTACGGCGGTTAGAATGTTATCAAATTCTTCTTTCAAGGTAGACTTTCCTTCCTTAAGCTCATCTTCATAGGCAATAGCGAGCTCGTATCCTTTTTCTAATCCTACGATTCCTAGTTTATGTTTTATCTTATGTACGTTTTCGGCCGCTTTCGCGAAAGCGGAATCCTTCATATTACCTTCATATTCGGCAATTTCTTGAGGTAATTCTGCTTGTACCACTCCTATCAGCTTTTTTTCAAAACCTGCGTCTCCCCCTGAAAGTTCTTTGATATAATTGAGATTGGGCTTTTCCATAATTATGTAGTTTGAGGTAGCGTAAAGTAAAATGTGGTCCCGACGCCTTCAGTACTGTCTAACCAAATCTTACCGTCGTAAAAGTGTACAATTTTCTTTACGATTGATAACCCGATTCCCGTACTTTCAGAATCATTTTCTAGCTTTTGAAATACTTGGAAAATCTTATGAAAATAGGCTGGATTAATTCCTTTACCATTATCCTTTATTTCAAACTGGAAAACGTCATCAAGATTTCGTGCAATAACTTCTATAAGTCCTTGGGGCTTATCTATACTGCTTACAGCGTTGCCTATCAAGTTTTGAAATAACTGCTGTATTTTAAAACGGTCTGCAAGAATAGTAGGCATTTTATGTACTTTTATAGTAATATGCTCTGGTAAATGCATGAGATCTACCGTCTCTTTTACGAGTACATTTAAATCTATTTGTCGCTCTGTGCGAACCTCCTTATCAATAGATGAGTAGTTTAAAATACCTGTAATAAGGGCGTCCATTTTTTCTAAATGATTTACAATGAGCCCTATTTGCGTTTTTCCCTCCTCGCCTATCGCGTCTCCATAATCTTCTTTGAGCCAGCTTACTAACGCTTCAATACTGCGCAATGGTGATTTGAGGTCATGAGATACAATGTGTGCATAATCATTGAGCTCTTGGTTTTGCAATGCTAGTTCCTTTACCAGTAATTCTTGATCTCTGTTTACTAGGATGAGCTGCTCTGCCTGCTGGCTTATATATTCGGCTAGATTTGCATCGCCTATATCTATACCCTCATCTTGATCTTCTCCAAAGGGTTGCACTGCATTAATTACAGACTGTAAGCGTATCAATAACCCTTGTTGTCTTTGAGACTCTTCTCTTAGTTGTTTATTGGCTTCAAAAAGCTCGTCTGAACTTACTTTCATAGCCCTTTGGGTCATCTTAAATTGATTGTCAAAATTATCATATGATCTTCCCACGGCATCAAAAAAGACTTGCATATCCTCACGATCTTTTAAATCATCAGGAAGATATTTACGTATTTGTCTTTTTAAGAGTGGGTTCATCTATTCGCTTATTAAAGTGATAGTCATCGTTTGATTATGCAATTTACAACTACGTTCTCCGTAAAAAGGGGCAATCTCACCGTAAGAATACATCCCTCCTATCACGACATCATCACCTATCACACTCATTACCTCCTCTACCTCTTCTTCTATACGTTGATCTAGTACTAGCTTACGTCCTATACAGCTTATGAGCAAGGCTAATTGTGGAGGATTATTTCTTCCTTCCATCGCTCGTAATGCAGCCGTTTCTGATGCCGATGCGATACTATCCATATTAGTCATCATGAGTTGTACTTTAGATTGCTCCGGTACATCGCCAGCTAAAATCATCGCATTTTTCTCTTCATCTATATTTAAAATAGTTCGTACAAATGACTGATCGTTTTCTGCACTTTTTACATTGAGCGGATAGATAAGCGCAGAGCCTGGTAGTTCTTCTGCTTTGTCGCCTAGATATGTCTTGTATAAATCTAATGCTGGTTTACCATCTATCTCGTACAAGATATTACCATCAGATTTTGTGATAAGCCTTTCTGGCCCAAAAGGGGTCCACCCACCATAAATTGAGAATGACGCTTCAAAGGTTTCTCCATAAAAACCTATGACTACAATCTCGCCTTCCTTTGGCGCCTCATTATAAGAGGCTAGTGTCTTTTCAAAACGTGCATCATCTCCACACAGTCCGCCAGTGATTAGAACTTTAGGCAACGCCTCTTGCATCCCTTTAGTTAGAGCAGATCCATTTACAAAACTTCCTTCAGATAATACAAATATGTGCTTAAGACCTTCTTCTGTTAACTTATTTACAATTGTAGATCCTGCTTTCTCACTATCATCTCCTACCTCATGAATATTAAAAGTCTGAATCTCAAAGGAGGACTTTTCAAACTCTATTGCGGTTATTGTAATGTGGTTATCATTTACAGCGCCAGCCACAATCTCACCACTAGAAGATCCAAATACAAGATGCCCCGAAGGAAATAAGTCTCTTACTTCCTCATAAACGCCTTCTTTCTCTAGTAAAAATCGGTTACCTAGAATAAGCACCAGCGGATTATCAAGTGCTATTGATTCACTTAAATAGTGCCATGAGCCAGACGAGTCGCGTTGTAATTGTACAGTTTTCATTGTGTTATTTTTGTAATGTAAAGAAGAACGTTGTGCCCTCCCCTACGGTGCTTTCTAGCCAAATATTTCCTTGATATAGGTCTACTATTTTCTTCACAATAGAAAGTCCTATACCCGTAGAGTCTTTATGGTTATTAAGTGATTGAAAAATCTTAAATATTTTATCGTGGTACTCTTTAGGAATCCCGATTCCATTATCCTTGACCGTAAAGGTATAATGTGTTTTACTTTCTGTAAAACCTACCTCTATGAGACCTTTGTCTTTATCACAATAACGTATCGCATTACTCATCAAGTTTTGAAACAACTGTTGTAACTTGACTTTATCTCCATTTACGGTAGGTAAATCTGGATGAATACTCAATGTAATATGTTCTGGACAGTGAAGCAAAGTTTTTATATCTGCTAGTACTTCTTGCAAGTTTACTCTTTGGGAAGCTGTATTTTCAGATCCTGCGCTTGAATATTCTAGCACGTCAGAAATGAGCTGTTCCATCTTTTCTAGCGTAGTGTCTATCATCTCTAGATGACTCTTTGTCTCTTCTGTAAAAACGTCTTCATTATCATCTCTAATCCAGTTTACAAGCGCATTAATGCTCCTAAGCGGACTTTTAAGATCATGAGAAACTACGTGTGCGTACTCCTGTAGCTCATCATTACGTTTTTCAAGTTTCTTTAAGAGGTTTTCTTTCTCCAACTCTAGACTCTTGAGTTCTGTAATATCAAGGTGAACTCCTATAGAACCTATTACTTTACCATTAATATTATAATTAGGTGCCGCGCTTATTAATAGGTGTTTTAACTCGCCGCTCTTTGTGATAACTTCTACTTCATAAGAATTTGATATTCCCTTTAATCGTTTCTTTTTTTGTCTTGCAAGTTTTTCTTGAGATGCTGGTGTAAGTAATAATTCCTTTGCGTTTTTGCCAAGTATCTCTTGTTCCTTGTAACCAGATAATAACTCAAAACTATTATTGGCCATCAAGATTTCATTATCAAGATTTACCTCGGTAAGGCCTAGGTTCATATTTGCAATAATGTCACTATATTTTTGGCGTTCTGCTTCTATGCTTTCGCGAAATTTTCTTCTCAAGGTAACGTCTCTATACGTCCATAGGTGTCCTTTATAAACACCATCTTCATAAATAGGAATAAAATCTCTTTCTAAAATACGTCCATCTATTAATTTAAGCTCATCAGATAGTGCCTGTTCCTTTTTTCGCGTAAGCGCATTTATTCTTGATAAAAATTCTTCTGGGTCTTTAAAAAGATGTTTGCTTTCTATGGCTGCATTCTCACAGTTTACTCCAATAAGTTGTTCTGGAGTAGCAGTAATATTGAAAAAATTGCAAAAGCGATTATTTGTGATTACAATATTGCGATATTCATCTTCTAGGAGAATACCACTTTCTAGGTTTAAAATAAGTGCAGATAATCGATTTTCTGAATCTATGAGACGCTGCTCTGCTTCCTTTACTTGTGTAATATCTCTTACAATACCTTGGGCTGCTATAGGCTTACCATCTGCATTAAAGACAATGCTTGCATTAATATGAACTAACTTAATAGCTCCTGAAGCGATGATAATTTTTATTTGAAAATCTGTTATTGCACCTTTAGATGTTAGGATCTCAAAGCCCTCAACAACTTTGTCATTTTCATCTGGGTGGACAATATCCCAAAGATTGAAGTTATCTTCTAGGCTATACCCAAGGAGTGTCATGGCAGCATCATTCATCTTGATAACATTACCAGATAACTCCATAACTACATAGGCATCTACTATGTTTTCAAACACTCCCTCAAGTTCAGAAGTGCGTTCTTTTATAATATCTTCTAGTTTTGAGTTTGAAACTCTTAACTCCTCAGACTTGTGATATAATTCTAATGACTTTTCCTCAAGAATACGCTCGGCTTCTTTTCTAGCTGCTTTTTCACGTGCTAGTGCTCTTTCATACATCTTGATTTTGGGGTCACTCATATGTTGCTATGCTGAATTTTACTTCGGTTCCGTTTTCTTTTAATTTTTCAACTAAGATAGTTGCTTTTGTATTAAAAAACTCAAAAGTTTTATTCATTAATCCGCGACCAAAGGCATGCATGGCTCTGCTTGACTTATAGATCATTACAAGACTCTCTGGAGTCTTCTCCTCTATTGAAAAAGTAGGTAACTCTGCATCTGGATAAATTTTTCTAACCTCTACATGTATGTGATTTTCTATAGATGAAAGCATCTCTATAGGGTCTGTATATTGCTTCAAAAATGATGGGTAGCTCTTCTCTACTACCGTAAAAAAATGCTCTCCATATACCAACAATAAATCATCAATTACAAGTCCCGTTTCCTTACTTAAATTAGTAAGTAAGCTCACCATTTCTGTAAAGCTATAGGTTCCTACTGCTGTATAAACACCATTAGAAGGTAACTCAGATTCATTAAGTATGGTATCCACCATTTCTAAGCCAAATTTTGTTTCGACAAGTTCTAAAAACTCTGTAAATACAATTCCTTTCATTATGCTTTGATTAATTCATTCATACTCCAATACTCTAACGCCGATTTTATTTTCTCAACGTAGTGATCGTACTTTAAAGGTTTAATAATATAACCTGCGACTCCCGTATCGTAACAAGCAAGTATATCCTTGCGATTACTTGAAGTAGTAAGCATGACTGTAGGTAAAAATCGTAAAACTTCATCTTTTTTCAAAATCTTCAAGAACTCTATGCCGTTGATTTTTGGCATATTAAGATCGAGAAACAGCACATCTGGTAAGACCGAGTGGTCTTTAAGTATTTCAAGTGCTTCCTCACCATTTTTTGCCTCAATGAGCTCATGGTTCATGTCTAGCTTTGCTATGGCTCGCTTGAGTTTCATTACCTCAATGGCATCGTCCTCAACGAGCAGTATTCTTAATTTTCTTGTCCCCAAAGTATTGATCTTTATGTTTCCAAAGTTGGTGATTAAATGTCAAAATACCTCCAAAAATTAGCTTAACGAGTCCTTTACTGTAGACGGATGACGTTTAAGTGTCGACGAGTGGTAATTTACATGTATAATTTATCATTTTTAAATGGACTTCCATATCCGTCATTAAATAGTGTTTTCTCAAAAGCTGATATTCATCATATTCTCTGTTTTTATCAAACGTTAATTTTGAAAAAATTCAAAATCAATGTGTACCCTTATATCTAAGTACAATGTGGCAGGACCACGATATACAAGTTACCCTACTGTTCCTTACTGGGATCAAGATAACTTTACACTAACAAAGTGGAAGAACACTTTACAAAAAAGCTTTCGCGAAAGCAAAACTTCACAAGGAATAAGTATCTATGTGCATTTACCTTATTGTGAGAGTATGTGTACTTTTTGTGGTTGCAATAAGCGTATTACAAAGAATCATGATGTTGAGATTCCTTATATACAATCTGTTCTTAAGGAGCTCCAGATGTACGTGACGTTACTAGGAGATAAACCGGTGATTAAACAGTTACACCTAGGCGGAGGAACGCCTACCTTTTTCTCACCAGCGCACCTTGAACGTCTTATGGATGGGATTTTTGCACTTACAAAAAAAGCTAGCACTTTTGAACTGAGCTTTGAAGGGCATCCTAATAATACCACAAAAGAACACCTTGAAGCACTGTACAATAAAGGATTTACTAGAGTTTGTTACGGAGTTCAAGATTACAATACAACTGTACAGAAAGCTATAAATCGTGTACAACCATACGCACACGTTCAAAGCGCTACAGAAAATGCTCGTGCCACGGGTTATAACTCCGTAGGGCACGATATCATTTATGGGCTACCCTTCCAAACGCAAGATGATGTTATAAATACTATAAATAAAACCATATCCCTTAATCCAGACCGTATCGCTTTTTATAGCTATGCTCATGTACCATGGATAAAAGGTAATGGGCAGCGAGGCTTTAAGGATGGAGATTTACCTAGTGCAGACCAAAAGAGAATGCAGTATGAGATAGGTAAAAAGATGCTAGTTAAAGCAGGCTATGTTGAGATAGGTATGGACCACTTTGCACTTAAAACAGATGCACTATTTGAAGCCCAGCAAGCGGGAACTATACATCGTAACTTTATGGGATATAACGCTAGCAAAACCCAAGTAATGATAGGCTTAGGAGTCTCTGCTATAAGTGACAGCTGGTATAGTTTTGCTCAGAATGTAAAAAATATAGAAGAGTATCAACAACTTATTGAGGATGGAATTCTACCTATCTTTAGAGGTCACATCCTTACTGAAGAAGATCTTATCATAAGACAACATATTCTTAATTTGATGTGCTCATTTGAGACTTCATGGGGTGATGATCAAGGAAATTTTGCAGAGCTTCCAGATGTACTTATAAAATTAAAGGAATTAGAAAGCGACGGACTTCTAGAAATACATGCAAGAAAATTAATTGTTACAGAAAAGGGACGTCCATTTGTGAGAAATATATGTCTTCCATTTGATATGAGATTACAGCGCAATAAGCCGGAGACTCAGTTATTTTCTATGACGGTTTAAAAGTCACCTCAACATATACTAAAAAAGGGAAGCACTACTGCTTCCCTTTTTTTTACGCTTTTGAAGATTGTAAGACATCAGTAAGTCCTTGATTATCTATGTGAACTAATACGATCTCTCTTGTAAGTTAAAAGCCATTGCAATGATATAAATAGGTCGAGACCTTTAAAAATTATAATGTTTAATAAAGTACTTGTGTATTCTTTTATGAATTGTAAACCTTTATTTTTCATCGGTTTTAGATTTTTTTGAGTCTGCTTTAATCATATTTACTACAATAAGTATCAGTGTAATACAAACTAAGGCAAATACTCCTATGAGTAGTGCTCCCATTCCCCAGTTTACGAGAAGTATTAAAAATTGTTCCATAATTATAATTGTTTGGTTGTTATTAATGACAAGAATGTTGTGCAGCTACTTTTTCTACACTTACCATCTTTGATGGTGATACGTATGGTATACCAAGACCAAGGCCGCGTACTATAAATAAGACTCCTACAATGACTACAAAAACAGGAATCACCTTAACGATGCGCTGCTTTGCTTTTCCTTTTAAAAAATTACCTAAATAGATAGCAGTAGTCATTAATGGAATAGTACCTAGCCCAAAAACTGCCATATACAATCCTCCTTCCCAAGCACCACCAGAAGCAAGTGCGCCAAAAATCGCCATATATACAAGTCCGCAAGGCAACAGTCCGTTGAGATATCCTATAGTAAAAAACGTACCTGGATCTTTTTTCTTAAGAGCGGTTCCCATGGAGCTCTTTACTTTCCCAACTGCCTTATATAACGGTCTTGAGAAGTTGTATTTATTGAAAATTTTAGTGGGTATGAGAATAACTACAATCATGAGTACACCTATGATTATAGATAGTTGCTGCTGGATACCAAAGAGATTGAAACTTTTACCTACAATCCCAAATACTAAGCCCAGAACACTGTAAGTAAGTATACGCCCAGCGTGGTAACTCATTAATTGGAAAGCTCTTTTTACAGGGCTTTTACGATCTACGGGTAACATAAATGCAATGGGACCACACATTCCCACACAGTGGAAACTGCCCAAAAGACCAAATATGAGTGCAGACCACAACATTAGTAAACGATTGACTTTTTATACATGTATTCCTCTACCCCGTCTGTCCACTCTATGATAATGTTCCATCGACCGTCTATCAGCTGTTTGTCAGGTATGAGCAAATTAGACCCTGAAATAACCATAGGCACTTCAAAATCAAGTTGCTGATTAGACGGTCTGTATAGAAACACTTTTCCTTTATTTGTGCTCTTTGAGATAGACGTTGGGAAGGTAAGTAACCATCCCTCTGGCGTACGTTTTCCGCTAATCTCACCTACGAGATTGCGCGCATTGGTCTCTGCATCTATTTCGGTTTGATAAGCCATTTCCTTGGCATAATATTCTTCTGTCACAAGATCATGACTATAATTATCATCTGTACTCATCGTGATAACCATATACAGAATAAAGCCCATAAAACAAGCCATCGCCACTACAATACCCTTTCCCCAGTTCCATTTCATAACTCTTGTGTTTTAGTGATTTCTTGATTATTCTTCAGCGCTTCCATCATCAACTTTGCGCTGCATGCTTCGTTAGTTCCTGGCTGTCCTTTTTTACAACCGTCACAACATTTTTTATGCTCTGTACTCATAGTTTTTTTGTTTTGCTTTCGCGAAAGCGTACTCTTACTTATAACTTCTAGGGCCTAAAAATGCCGTTGTTGTAGTCTCAATTAATTGATCACCGCTGTAAACTTCTATTTCCAAACGTTCTTTATCACTTTTAATACCGCTTGCATTGATTTCTATAAATAGCGTTCCCTCTGCTAGTCCTTGTGGGTCTACACTAAATTCATTACCAGAAACAACTTCTATGGTTCCCTTGTGAGAGCGTAGCTCAAAGTGTACGTCCTCTATCTCCTCTACCGTTTTATTAACCAACTTAAAGGTGTAGACATTACTAATCATGTTATTGTCTTTGTGCTCATAAAGCTGTCCTGGTAATCTGAGAATGCGAGCTTCTACATCATTACGTAAAAACAACATCCCTATGAGTACCGCAGTAAGAATACCTAGTACGGCAACATACCCCTTAAGACGAGGTGTGAATTTAAATGGCGCTTTCTTTTCAATATTATCTTCACTAGCATAGCGTATAAGACCTTTAGGGAGATCTACCGCCTCCATCATATGATCACAAGCATCTATACAAGCGGTACAGTTTACACATTCTAACTGTGTACCGTTACGTATGTCTATCCCTGTAGGGCATACATGCACACATGCGAAGCAATCTATACAATCTCCTTTTCCAGTAGATGGTCTGTCTTCATTTTTCTTAAACTTAGCTCTTCCTTCTTCCTTCTCTCCACGTTTATGATCATAAGCAACGATAATAGATTTGTTATCTAGCAAGACTCCTTGCAATCTTCCGTAGGGGCAAGCTATAATACAAACCTGCTCTCTAAACCATGCAAATATGAAATAGAAAACTCCAGTAAATATGAGAAGTGATACTAGCGTACTAACATGCTTTGATGGTCCATCTGTGATATACCTAATAAGCTGGTCGCTACCTATGAGGTAAGCAAGAAATACATTTGCAATAAGAAATGAGATGATAAAAAATATAGTCCATTTTAAAACTCTCTTTTTGATTTTCTCCTTATTCCATGGCATTTTATCTAAGCGTATTTGCTTACCTCGATCGCCGTCTATCCAATACTCAATGCGACGAAAAACCATCTCCATAAAAATAGTTTGAGGACAAATCCAGCCACAAAATATTCTACCAAATGCTACCGTAAATAGAATTACAAATACTACCCCAATGATCATCATGATTACAAAGAGGTGAAAATCTTGAGGCCAGAATGGGTATCCAAAAATATTGAATCTACGCTCCAGCACATTAAACATGAACAGCTGGTTCCCTCCTACTTTTATAAACGGTGAACTAAGTAAAATAGCAAGTAATAAATAACTCACATACTTACGGTACTCGTACCATTTTCCACTAGGCTTCTTAGGAAATACCCATGCGCGCTTCCCTTCTTTATCAAGGGTCCCCATGGTATCTCTAAAGTTATCTTTTCCTTGCTCTGCCATATTATTACTTAGATAAGATTAACAGAAAAATACTATCTGCATCACCTATGACCTCGTGCTCTACCTCTAGTGGTATTTCATACGTCTCATAGGTATTTATTGATTTTGAGAAAGTCGCTGTTCTAAAAGTGACCGTTCGCTGTATGATCAAGATTTGCGCTTTGCTAGGTGCTGTATGTTTTTCTAGCACCACATCCTTTTTAAGTCCTATTGCTATAATTTTAGTCTTATCATTTTCATAATAAGGCTGTATTATTGGAGTAGTGCTTGTGCTTAATGCAATCGCTATATCTTGTATCATCTGCGTGAACTTTAGTTACTAGTTAACTGCACTGCTGTGCTATCTGTAACAACATCCTTCACCGGCATGGCTGGTGCATCTGGATCTATCCATAACTCCCCTTCTGCTTCCTTAGACTCTGCAGGCGTAGTGCCTTGTAAGCTTAACACGAAGCTAGCTACCTGCGCCATCTCTGCAGCCTTAAGTTCTGATTTCCATGAGATCATACCTTTACCATCACGACCACCTTCTGATATAGTTTTGAATACATTTTTGATTCCTCCACCCAGTATCCAGTGTTGGTCTGTGAGGTTAGGTCCTATACCTCCACCTCCATCTGCTTTGTGACAAGCAATACAGTTATTTGTAAAAATGGCTTTACCAGCACTGATATCACTCGCATCTGTAAGCAGTGTTACCGTATTTACATCTACAAGATCTTTTGCCGTTTTTTTCCATTCTTCTATTTCTGCTTTTGCTTCGGCCACAGCAACTTCATATTCTTCGGCTTGGTTATAGTCGTCTAGTACTTCAAAACGTACCAGATATATAACTGCAAAGACTATCGAAGCATAAAACATATATACCCACCATGGTGGCAAGTTGTTATCAAGCTCTTGTATACCGTCATAGTTATGATCCAGTATAATCTCATGCTCTTGAGCTATCTCTTTACTTCCTAGAGATGCTTTATACTTTTCTTTAATCCATTTAAACTGATTTGCTTCTGCAAGTGCCTCTTCTTTATCAAATTTGGCTTGTGCTTCTGGCTTAAGCGTTCTGTAAAGGACATTGCGCAGCGCAGCCATGCTTACTTCTCCTGCAGTATAAAAAAGCATGATTACACCTAATATAGCCCAGACCCACGGTTGCTCTAGAAATATAGAGGTCTCACCTGTAGTCCCCACATAATCAATTAGAAAATAACCTAATAGTGAAAAACCTAATATTCTTAAAAATGATGCAGTCGTTCTCATTCTTCTATAGTATTTACGTTGAGTGTATCATCATTAAGCGGGATGTTACTTACCTCTGTGATATGTGCTTTCTTTGCTGTAAATACCCAAAAGAATAGTGCAGCAAAAAAGATGAAAAATATGAGTAATGATACTATAGGATAGATCTCCACTCCATCTATATTTTCTAAGTTTCCTTTTATAAATTTAAACATGGTGCTAGTCGTTTAAGATGGATGTAGTACCATCTGCGTTTTTAACTTTAATATCTGTTCCTAGTCGCTGTATGTATGCTATAAGAGCTACCACCTCACGGTTGCGCATCTCTACAAAGTCTTCACCGTTTTCTTCGGCATACTTTTTATCTGCCTCGTAAGTTTTGGCAAAGTCTGGATCTGAGTAGAGGTTCTTCTCTATCGCTATTCCCTGTGCGGTCATAGACTCTTGCGCATTTGCAATATCTTCTGGACTATATGGAACGCCTAGCGTAACCATGGCTTCCATTTTTTCTTCTGTAAGATCTTTGTCAAGCTCTCTACGTAGTAACCATTTGTAGGATGGCATAATAGAACCAGACGAAGTACTCTGCGGGTCATAGAAGTGATTCAAGTGCCAGTTATCACTGTACTTTCCTCCCACACGCATAAGGTCTGGCCCTGTACGTTTACTTCCCCATAAGAATGGGTGATCATACACATACTCTCCCGCTTTTGAGTATTCTCCATAGCGCTCTACCTCACTTCTAAATGGTCGTACCATTTGAGAGTGACACCCTACACAGCCTTCACGTATGTAAATGTCTCTACCCTGTAGCTCTAGTGGTGAATATGGCTTCACACTTGATATCACTGGAATATAATCATCAACAATAAGCGATGGTATAATTTGCACCATACCTCCAATAAGAATTGCGATAGTTGCAAAAATGGTAAGTTTTACCGGGCGTCTTTCTAACCATGTATGGTATCCTTCTTTTGAGGTACGTTTTTTAGTTACTGTAGATAAAGGTGCAGCTTCTGCAAGCTCATCTGTAACATTATTTCCTGCACGAGCAGTCATGATCAGGTTATACACTCCTATAAGTGCTCCTACAATAAACATACTACCACCTATTGCACGCATCCAGTACATAGGGATAATCTCACTTACTGTTTCTAAAAAGTTACCATAGGTAAGCGTTCCATCGGGATTAAATTGCTTCCACATAAATGCTTGTACAAAACCTGCAACATACATAGGTAGTGCATACAATATGATACCTAATGTTCCTATCCAGAAGTGGAAGTTAGCTAGTTTATTTGACCATAATTTTGTCTTAAATAATTTTGGAACCATCCAGTACACCATACCAAATGTGAAGAAACCATTCCAAGCAAGTGCACCTACGTGTACGTGAGCAATAATCCAATCACTAAAGTGAGCGATCGCATTTACATTTTTAAGCGAGAGCATAGGCCCTTCAAAGGTTGCCATACCATAACCAGTAATCGCAACAACCATAAATTTAAGAACAGGATCTGTACGTACTTTATCCCAAGCTCCACGTAGTGTAAGTAGTCCGTTTATCATTCCTCCCCATGAAGGTGCTAGAAGCATGATAGAGAATGCTACACCAAGATTCTGTGCCCAATCTGGAAGTGCAGAATACAACAAGTGGTGAGGTCCCGCCCAGATATAGATAAATATAAGTGACCAGAAGTGTACAATAGAAAGCCTATAAGAATACACAGGTCTATTTGCTGCCTTAGGTACAAAGTAGTACATCAATCCTAAGAAAGGAGTGGTTAAGAAAAATGCTACCGCATTGTGACCGTACCACCACTGTACTAGCGCATCTTGTACACCGGCATACATTGAGTAACTTTTAAGAGCACTTACTGGCAGCTCCATACTATTTACAATATGTAGTACCGCAACAGTAACAAAGGTTGCTAGGTAGAACCAGATAGCAACGTATAAGTGTCGCTGTCTTCTTTTAAGGATAGTACCTATCAAGTTGGCTCCAAATGCTACCCATATAAGAGCAATGGCAATATCAAATGGCCATTCTAGCTCTGCATATTCCTTTGATGTAGTAAACCCTAGCGGAAGTGTAATTGCTGCTCCCACGATAATGGCTTGCCATCCCCAGAAGTTTAAATTACTGAGCCAGTCTTTCCACATACGAGCTTTAAGCAAACGTTGTGAAGAATAATAGACACCCGCAAAAATAGCGTTACCTACAAAGGCAAAGATGACTGCATTAGTGTGTAAAGGACGTAAACGTCCAAAACTTAACCACGAGATGCCGTCTGTTACATTAGGGAATAAAAACATAAAGGCTAGAAGTAGCCCTATGCTCATCCCTACGATGCCCCAGAACATTGTAGCCACTATAAATTTTCGTACGATTTTATTATCGTAATAGAATTGTTGTACTTCCATAGTTTGATTAGTTACTCTTTTATTTGGATGGATTTTTCAGTTGGCTCAGGTGTGGTATCGGTACTTTTATCTTTGACTAATTCATCATCAAAAAGCATACGCACAGATGGCGTGTAGGTGTCGTCATATTGTCCTTTTTGCACAGATATTACAAATGCACAAAAGAAGACGAGAGCAACAACAACACTAATTGCGAGAAGCATATAAATAATACTCATACCTACCTGATTTATGGTGTAAAATTAAGATTGAAGTTTTTTTCTAATTATGACAATTGTCAGTTTTGGATAAATAGTTTTAGATATGCTTACGCGAAAAATTGCGTTCCCATAAAGCATCTCCTTTTAGATGTAGAACAATCTTGGCAAACGTGACTAGTCATAATGCAAGCGATAATTAAACCCCCACAGATATGAGTGTTTCTTGCGCACTCTTCGATATTTTTTTAAGTCTATTGAGTATAGGGCTTGCACTAGTAGTGGCGCATGGACAACTCATCATGAACTGTTGTTCAAAACGAGTAATTACTCTTACATACATATGTAACATTGTTGTAATACTTAAGCCTACTGTACTACATACACAAGACACCCCATTTAAGCCATTTTGCAAACTATAAATTTGTTTTTCAGTATCTCGTGCCCAGGTATCAAAAACCGATTGATCTGCTCGTTTATGTGCCGACTTATGGAACAATCCCATAAGATCACGCTCTGTGTAAGATTGTTTTTTAAATGCAATTTGAGCTAGTTGATGTGTAGCCTGTATATGAGTAATACTATTCATATTATAGTTTTTTTGATGTGAGATTTCTACCCATAAAATGAGTAGCAATCGTTGTAAATAAGACGATACTAATGGAACTAAGGGGCATTAAAATAGCGGCAACTACGGGAGCAAGATTGCCCGTAATTGCAAAGCCTAAGCCTATAAGATTATAGAATAATGAGAATATGAAAGCATACTTAATGATGCGCACTCCCTTGTGAGAAAGATTTAAAAAAGTAACAATATCTGTAAACTTTGAAGCGTCTAGAATCCCATCACAGGCTGGCGAAAAAACGTTGACGTTTTCTGAGATAGAAATACCTACGTGGCTCTGCGCAAGTGCTCCAGCATCATTAAGCCCATCACCCACCATGAGCACATTCTTACCTTGCTCTTGTAAGTTTTTTATAAAGTCTAATTTATCTCCAGGCTTCTGATTGAAAAGTAGTGTTGCATTTTCTGGTAATAGCTGTGATAAAAAAGTGCGCTCTCCATCATTATCACCAGAAAGTATTATTAAGTCATAATTACTTTTTAACTCACTAAAAAGCGATTGTACACCTTCTCTATATTCATTGTAAAAAATATAGCATCCTTTGTACTCGTTATCCGTACTTATATGCACAGCAGTACGTTGGGCGCCAGCTGCTGGTGAAGTAGCATGATTAGTCGCCACAAAACCATAAGATCCTACCTTAATGGTGTGATTGTTATGCGTTCCTGTAATTCCTTGCCCTACCTCTTCTGTAAATGAGTCTAGCGTTTTTATATCATGAGATTCGAGTAAGTCATAAAGAGATCTACTCAAGGGATGGTTTGAAGCTCTCAGTGTGCTTGTTAACAGTGCTTCCTCTTCTGGTGTAAGCGCCACTCCTTCATAAGTGATTACACTTTTTGCACTCGTAGTAAGCGTTCCCGTTTTATCAAAAACTATCGTGTCTATGTGAGCAAGCTGCTCAATAACACCGCTGTTTTTTAAATATAGCTTATGTCTACCAAAAATACGAAGCACATTTCCTAATGTAAATGGTGCCGCCAGTGCGATAGCACAAGGGCAAGCCACAATGAGAACTGCCGTAAATACCTGAAGTGCTTTTGATGTATCTATAAATAACCAGCAACTAGTTGCTACTATTGCAATAATGAGCAAACTCACCGTAAAACGCCTGCTTATACTATCTGTGAGCGTTTCAAAAACGGTCTGTCTTCCTTTTGAGAATATTTCGTTAGACCATAATTGCGTGAGATAGCTTTGTGCCACTGGCTTGAGCACTTCTACTTCTATGGATCCGGCTTGTTGCCTTCCACCAGCAAATAACTGATCACCAGATTTTTTGGCTACAGGCTCGGCTTCTCCTGTGACAAAGCTGTAATCTATGAGTGCATTTCCGTTAATCAAGACGCCATCTACAGGTAATAACTCACTGTTGCGTATTAGAATTCGGTCGCCTTTTTTAAGGTCGTATACTTGTGTTTGCTCCTCTTTTCTTGAAGGTTGCGCTTTCGCGAAAGCGTTATCATCCCTATACAATCGTGTTACAGCAATAGGAAAGTACGACTTATAGTCTCGCTCAAAAGAGAGATATGCATAGGTCTTTTGCTGAAAGAATTTACCTAGCAACAAGAAAAATACAAGTCCCGCCATACTATCAAAAAATCCTGTTCCCCAGTCCATGACGATTTCTACTGTAGAACGTATGAATAGTACCGAAATACCTATAGCTATGGGCACATCAATATTTAAAATCTTTGATCGAAGCCCTTTGTATGCAGATACAAAGTAGTCACGGCCAGAATAAAACGCTACAGGGACTGCAAAGGCAAACATCAACCATCTAAAAATGTACTTGAATTTATCAAGCCAAAACTCGCTTACCTCAAAATACTCTGGAAAAGAAAGGAACATTATATTTCCAAAAGCAAAACCTGCAACACCCAGCTTATATGTCAAGCTTCTGTCTACTGTTTTTTTCTTCTTTGTGGTATCTTCAAGTGAGATGTAAGGTTCATAGCCTATCCTCGCTAGAAGGATTACTAGATCTTGTAGTGACAGCTCACTAGATGAGTAGGTGATTCTTATGGTTTTCTTAGGGAAGTTTACCTGCGCGGTTTTGACCGCAGGATTCAATTTGTTTAGATTTTCTAGTACCCAGATACAAGAACTGCAATGTATAGTAGGGATTAATAAAGACACCACTTGTGTTCCTTGCTCATCAAACTCTAAAAGTTGGGCAACTACTTGTTCATTTTCTAAAAAGTCAAACTTACCTTCTTGAAGTAGCGGAGACGTACCTGGTGTATTCTCAAGGTCGTAGTAATACGACATATCATTATCGCTCAAGATGTCATATACCGTCTTACAGCCGTGACAACAAAAGGATTTTTTATGGTGGTGTATCACTGTTGTACAGGGATCACCACAATGGAAACAATTATCCATAATTCTAATTTGCTCAGACTTACAAGAAGTCCATTATACCTATGGCAAATTTGAGATTATGTTGGTTTTTAAATTATGATAAATATCAGCTTTAGATTATTTTAAGGCTGTGTACACCTCATTTTTGAGGGAATAAACAACTTCCTTAATCATTTATAAAGCTGATTAATATCATCTTTTACACTTTATGATTCGGTTACTTTTGGGATATAAATAAACCCACAACAATGAAAAAGCGCACTCCTATTTCTAGCATTATGACCACGAATCTGGTTACTCTAAAAACAACAGATTCCTTAGAGCATGCTGAGCAACTTTTTAAAGAGCATCAAATAAGACACATTCCCGTTGTCGCAGAAACGCATATCATTGGGATGTTGAGCTATACAGATTTATTAAGAATAAGCTTTGCAGATGCAATAGATGAAGATGAACAAGAGGTTGATACCGTTGTCTATAATATGTTTACCATTGAGCAAGTAATGGCAAAAAAACTTGTAAGTGTTACTCCAGAAACAACCATTAAAGAAGTGGCAGAAATTCTGGCTAATAAGGAATTTCACGCGCTTCCAGTATTGCAAGACGGTACGCTTGTAGGGATTGTTACTACCACAGATTTAATTCAGTTTTTACTAGAGCAATTTTAGAACATAGCATTATAAAATTATAAAGAGGATATTGCTACATGCACTTATCCTCTTTTTCTTTGCTCATTTTTAAATAGTTACAAAAATCGTTATATTTAGTAGAAAAAGATAACTATGAAAATTACAGCGATGCATTGGGTAGCGATTACTACCCTACTTTTGATCACAGTCACCATTTTTGCCACAATGAATCTAGCTTTTAACTGGGTATTTTATATCACAATGCTAGGTCAAGCGTCTGTGGTTGTAATGGTTTACAAAGTACTCAAAGACAATTATGTTACAAATAAAACCTTTGAGGATAGGTATGAAGACTTCCCACAACGAGGACGCTCTTAATGTTTATTTTTCTTATAAAAATGCGCTATCATGTAGTCATAATTTACAACACGATAGCGCAATTACTATGATTCCTTACTAATCAGGAGCTCCTATAATTAATAGTTCTTGATCCTCAAGCGCCCAGACTAGCATACTTATATAATCTTTGATTGCTTTACGATCATTATCTGGCTCTGTAACATCTATAGCACCTTTCCAAATAATCTCACGTTCTTTTGTAGGGCAAATACAATATAATGCGCTCTCAGCATGATATACGGTATATTTTTGCATCTCTTCGTCCTCTACATAAAGCCCTTGACTTGAGTAATAATCATCTTCAAAACCATTAAAACTTTTATCCCAACTGCGGTAAGATTGTACTAGCGTCACCTTGTCCTCTGCTCCTAACACTTTTGAGACTAGAATGGCGTCAAACCCTTTTGAAAGCATAGCTCTCTCTAGCGCTCCTAGCTCCTCTTCTGTACGCGGACGGGACGTGAAGTCTGAGTTAAAGAATACATCACTTTTTACTGCATTTACCCCTTTGTCTTTAAGCTGGTTTACTAGTCGTTTTTCAAAAAGCTCTCGATTTTTTACATCATTTGTCATTGCTAGTACTAGTACTTTCTCTGCTTTAAAAACATCGATTTCTGGATTTTTCCAGTTTTCTATAAGCTCAGAGCTATTGCAACTTTGTAACAAACTCATTAGACAAATACTTGCGCATAGTATTAGGGATCTCATCATTTTCATTTTACTTAATTTGTTTGTGTTTACTTTTTGCAAATACTGATTTCATTGTAGTAAAAACTTCTTTTTTAAGAAGGTTGTATTTTTCTAAATAGCTCTCAATTTTCATTTCAAGCAATAGGTGTGCATCTTGAAATGTACGCTCTGTTTCAAAATCGTCTTTACCATCAGTAAGGACCTTGATGTCGTTGAGATGTGTGGAAATTCTATCTTGTATTTTAGCTATTTCTTGCTCTAGGCTGTTAAGTGTTACAACGAGATGTTTTGCGTGTTCATAAGCATTATCGTCAAGAAGCATGAGTGTATGCTCTGCTAGTAATTCTGCAAGAAATCCTTGTTCTACACGTGTAAATTCTACTTGTGATTTCCACTGTAATGTGACCTCGTGTATCAACTGAGCATCATTCCACTCAAGGTATTTAAACTTATATTGGTTAAAGAATGAATGTTTCATAATAGCCTAGGGTTTTGATAATATAGAAAAAACGCTTTCGCGAAAGCGTAGAAAAACCACTCCTGATTCCCCTTTAACCAGGAGATGGCTCTCCATGTAATCTCCATTTGAAATGAAGAATTATATATCTATACTTTATTTCTTTTTTGTCTTAAGAATATTACCGCAGTAATTAAAAATCTCACTCTTAGTTTTATTGTAACTATCAATAAATTGTCTGTATTGATCTTTAATAGCTAGATGTTTTTCTTGAAAAAAAACATCACAGGAAACCGTATCGCACTCTAGCATCCCACTTAACTCTGCATCATGTTTAACAAGAAGCGTCTGGATGCTTTTAAGATGCACTTTAATTTTAGAAACCTCTGTTTTATACTGCTCTAACCTCTCAAAAAGATTAGGTGAGCTAGGCTCAAAGATGTAAGAATGGATTAGATTTTCTATAAAGTGAATTTCATCACTTGCGAGTGCTATATTAGATTTCCAGACTTTTACATCTTGATGAAACTGGTCTATTGTAAGTGGCAGTGTCGTTTCCATACTAAAAGAATTTTATGTGTTAACTAACTCAAAAATAGCTCACTATATCTAATCAAACTATGACAATTATCAGCTATCGAGCAATAAATATCACTCACCTACGTTACACAAAAATTGTATATCCTTTAAAATTTTTGATTTTCTAGTCTCAGAAATTCCTAAATGATCTAGGTAAAAGCTATCTCCCAGCAATTGTTTACATAGCACTATATCTCTACTTAGTAAGAAGTTTTTCTCTCTCTTTGTAAGAAGTGTAGAGACGGTAACGGGATATAAACCCAGTGCTTCAATATGCTCTTTTAACCCCTTACCTTTAGGATAATCCCAGCTCAATAAAGCAAGTCCTGCGCAGGTACCATAATCTATAGCGTCCTTTTTAAAACGAGTATTAGTAATCACCCATCCTTCAGTACTTTTAGATACTTTGGTTTTTGTACTTGCAACGATATCATTGTATCTCGCATGAATATAAAGTGGGACTTTCACATTACAATTATTTCCTTTCTCCTTATGAAACTTGCACTCTATGTACAATGTTTGCGTTTCGCTACTTGCAATCACATCCACTTCATGTTGTACGCATTTTCCATTTACCACGACACCTACCTCAATATCAAAGCCACTATACTTGAATATCTGCCCTATAAATCTTTCAAAGGGAAATCCAGTTGGACCGAGCTCGTAAATTGCTTTTTTTAATTTATACTTAGATGCAAATACAGACTTCTTTTTTTTAAGCAAAGTAAAAGCACGATTAAATATTTCTTTAGTAGAAATCCCTTCGTATAACTCATCGCAAACTATCTGTATAATATGAGAAATATCTTCCTCGCTCGCACCACTGCATAATAATGAAGCCCTAAGTTTATCTATAGAAAAGTCTACCTCTTCACCAGAATATTTCTTTATTTTAATAGATTTTCTTACCACGAGGTGAACTGATTTTAGAGCTAATTATAAATGTATTTTTATGTTATTTTAAAGGTTACGCTTTCGCGAAAGCGGATTAATCACAATTTTAATTACGTAAATCATGCATCACTAATAATGGCACTTTACTGAACATACCAAGCTCCTTAATCATAGGTGTAGTAAAAACACTGCCAAAAAAGGCATGTTTTCTATTAATGATTGCGACCATATCACTGTCACGGCTCTCTACAAAATTTCTCACACCAATAGTAGCATCTACTCCACTCAGATGGTGGAAACTAAATGATGCATCTTCTAGACACTCTGCCAGCAACTCTTTATTTGCTTCTTGTTGTTTACTCAGTTCTTCATCTGGATTTACATAAAGCACACAGATATTTGCGTCTTGAAGGTTTGCAATCGTTGTGAGATTGCTGAGCTCTTTGCGTTTATAATGAGTTTTATATCCTGTAGGCATTACAATCTCTTTGAGACTGGCTACTCGTACATCGAGAGGCACTCCCATCACAGGGCAATTGCGTAGTTTTTCCATCGCGAGAATGGTACTTGTACCAAAAAGAGCTCCCCTACTATTACTTGCTCCTTTAGTACCCATCACCACTAGCTCTATGTCTCGTTGCTCAATTATAGCTTCCATTACCTCCATAAGACCACCAAATTTTGTGATAATCTCATATTCATGTTTAGGGTTTGTATCTCTAAATTCTATCATACTCACCAGCTTAGCCATGTGCTTCTCTGATGATGTTTTTGCACTCTCATAAGACGGTGTTCCAGGTTCTGGAACCATCAAATCGCCTAAGTTATAACCTTTAGTTCTATAGGTGTTGAGAACAATGAAAGAACATTCTTCATTCTTAAAAAGATCGGCTGAGTAGGTGAGCGCGTTCCAAGCATTTTTTGAGAAATCTGTAGGTATTAGAATTTTCTTTTTCATCGTGTAAGTGTTTGATTATGAAATAAAAATACAGGAGTACTATTATAAAAACTATGATATATATCAGAACGATTCTGGTAATATCAATAAGGGTATTTCTGAGTGGAAGCTTAACTTATCTACAAACGATTTTTTAAAAAGTTTCTTTAAAAAGCCACTTTTATGGTACATCAACACTAATAAATCAATATTGTGTTCCTTAATAAAAACGCCTAGTGCATCTTCCATCTTAGTGGTACTAGACAACCAGTGTGTAGTATAAGAGATATCTTCTAGTTTATTCTTGAGTTTTCTATAATTAGTCTCTACAGTCTCACCAGGACTCATCTGACTGTACACATGGGTGATGTACAGTTTTGAGTTATGAATTCTTACTAGTTCCTTAATGATTTCCAGTGGATACTGAGCATAATTAATTTTAAGATCTGTAGCATAAGCTATTTCTGTAGGCCTACTAGGAGTTGCTTGTTGTGGCACTACCACAACAGGAATGGGTTTTACATTATTTATGAGCTTTACCGTTTGCGTCCCTATGAAAATCTCTTGTACTCCAGAAGATCCTTTTGTACCCATCACAACTATATCTATAGCGTCATTAATGATACTTTTGTTTATCATTTTATATAATGACTGTGCTCCAGTTACTAGTTTTACTTCTAGCTCAATGCTATCGCTATCAACAATGATTTTATCTTTTATAGCGGCTAGCTTTTTTAAACTATCGGCTTCTAGTTCATTATATAATTGCTCATTTCTACCTATGTCTATACGACTTGTATTTGTAGAGAATAGATGTTCAAATGAGTGTGCTAGTGTTATGGTGCACTTCTCATCTGGATACAATCTAGTTGCATAGCATAATGCGTTGTGAGCGTTTTTAGAAAAATCTGTAGGTACGAGTATATGTGCCATAGTAATAGTTTTATAGGTCTAAACTAATATCTAAACACCTCCTATTCTATGACAATAATCAGTTTTGAGCTGGCAATATTAAAAACGGTAAAGTGGTATGAAAAGACATTTTCTTGACAACTGGCTCACGCATGAGACTTTCAAAAAATGTTTTAGGATAATCAATCATCACAAGTAAATCAATGTCAAGTTCGTTATCAAAAATATTGATACAATTTTCTAATGATGAAAATTCTGGAACCACATGAAATCTATAGTCTACCGCTGCTAGTAAATCTTCTAACTCTTGCAAATGTGCTTTCTTATCAGGAGAGAGCGTTGTTTTCTTGTACACCTCAACCATGCGTATGGTGGACTTCCATAGCTTAGTTAATGTAATGAGTGGCTCCAGCTCTTCTTTACTATATCCTCTCTTAAAATCTGTGGCAAAGCCTATGTTTTCTGGATTTACAAAAGCGGCTTGTTCTGGAATTATAAGTAATGGTATTCTCTGTTTCAAGGAGACAATCTCATAGGTAGTACTGCCCATAAATATTTCTTTAAGACCTGAGGCGCCTTTTGTTCCCATAATTATATAATCATAAGCCTGACTCTCTAGCGAGCTAATACCCTCCTTGAGATGTCCCGAGTAACTCAACGTTTTATAATAAAAAGTCGTACTCTTATCCCTACTTAGAATTTCTGATAGAAATACAGATAAGCGTACTTCTGACTCGTCTTGTAAATCCCTGTAAATCTTAGAAAGCGCCAGCGGACTTTTATTAGCTAATAACTGTAATGCAGATGGCTCATAAGCATGAAAGAGTGTAAATGTTGTTTCTTTACCCTTAAATAAATACTGTGCGTAGGTAAGCGCATTGAGTGCATTATTTGAAAAATCTGTAGGTATTAAAATATGCAACATTATAAGGTAGTTTTAGATGGAGGTAAAATCATAAAAGGTACAGAAGCGTGATGCACTATATTGCGCACTACTGGTGTAAACAAGAGGTTCTCAAAAAAGCTATGCTTGTTATGCACTAGCACAAGTAAGTCTATCTTATGTTTAGACTGGAAGTCTGCTACAGCTTCTAGTACATCCATCCCATCTGCAACTTCGTTAAGGTGTGCATCTCTCTCAAAGTACTCATCAAGCAACTCTTTGTTTTCTAGCTGTTCCCTATCTAACTCAATACCATAATAAGCATTTAAAAAAATAAGCCTAGCTATGTGTTTTCTACATAATCCTTCTAGCAAAGAGAGTCCTACTTGATTAGTGCCAGAACGATAATCTGTAGTAAATAGAATATCCTTGAGAGCCTTAAACTTATAGTTATCTGGAACTCCTATCACCGGTACTTTTGCATCTTTTACAACCTGCATAGTTTGTGATCCTATAAATACCTCCTTGAGACCAGAAGCTCCACTAGTACCCATAATAATGGCATCTATCTTTAAGGTTGCGACTATCTCGTTTACTTCTACTGTAAGCACATTATAACTAGAAATTGGGTTAAATGTATGCTTATTGTTAGGGTAGGCATCTGTTGCTCTGGTTATAATCTTGTCGAGATTCTCAAGAGATGCCTTTTTATACATCTCGCCTAAGTCTACATTAAGTGATGTATGACTATCATAAATCGTAGTTGTATACAACGCAACTGGTGTATATGTATTTACAACATAAAAAGTACAAGCTTCGTTTATAAATAACTGTACGGCATACTCTAGTGCATTATAGGATGCCTCAGAAAAATCAGTTGGTATAAGGATACGTTTCATAAAAAAGATAGTTTAGCGTGAGAGATTCTGTAAAATTAAAAATGGAATTTTGGTATTGAGACCTACTTTATCAATGGTAGAAGTATGTAACAATGTTTCCATGTAAGTGTGCTTTGAGTTTACCAGCACCACCATGTCGATCTTATGGCTACTTATGTGCTCATTTATAATTTGAGCAATATCTCCTTCGTCATGACGTGTGTAGAGTTGTTCGCTTTCGCGAAAGCGGTATTCCCAACCACTCTTGACATCTTCTTGTCTAAGAGATAATCTATCAAAGTTTGATATGTAAAGTAAGTGCAACTCAGAACGGAAGCTATTTGCCATACAGCTTATGAGCTTTAGCTCTCTATTGTTAAAAGGAATCAATAATTCTGAAGGGAATAAAATACGCTCTGGTCGCTCATATTTGTACCCTAACGGAATACCTAGAACAGGGCATTTTACATATTTTACTACTTGTAGAGTATTGCTGCCATACGTGATATTACGATCTGCTGTCTTGCCTTGAGACCCCATTATCACAAGATCTGCATTCTCGCTGTTTACAAGACTATTAACCTCATCAACTAAGGTTCCAAATATCGCATGAGATACTAATTCATGCCGCGGGTTAGGCTCTTGGGCCATCGCTTGCTCTAAGACCAAGGCTAGAGATTCTTCTGTTTCTTTATGTTTAACTGCTTTATATTCTTCTAGAATATCTCTTGAGAGCACATCCTTATTTTCATAAACCTCATCTGCATAAGTATGAACCAGTATGAATTTACTTTTTTCATAATTAAAATACTGTTGTGCGCAGCTAAGCGCATTAAAAGCATTTTCTGAAAAATCTGTAGGTACGATAATAACTCTCATAGTCGTAAGTGTTTATACTCAAAACTAGAAACTTAACAGTAAGCAAACTATGACTTTTATCAGCTTGCAGGTTATTCATGTACTATTAAAAAGGGAATGTTTTTATGGTAATCCTTCTCTTCTGTAAGAGCTGGAGAGAACAAGATATTCTCAGACAGATTGATGTTTTTTGCGAATAAGACTACAATATCAACTTTCTGTATATCTATAAAAAATTGTAACGCCTCATCCATAGTTTTTTCCATCACAAAGTGAAAACTATGAGGAATACTATCAAATGCCGACTGTAAAAAGGATTTATTGGTTTGCTGGGTTTCACTCAGTGCATTACCCGTTTTTGATAATTGTAATACATTGAGGTGTGCACCTGCCTTTTGAACAAAATTATTAATGATAGAAGTGGGCTCTGCTCTATGATTAAAATTATAATCTGTGATTAATACCACTTGCTCTGGACTTTTACAATAAAACTCTCTAGGCACAATGAGTACTGGGCACTTTAAACGAGTGATAACTTCACGTACATGACTTCCTTGTAAAAATTCACTAAAAATATTAGGGTAGCTTGTGCTCATCACAATAAGGTCTATGTGATTATCTGCTACCGCCTTACGCATACCACCTATAAAGTCACTCTTCCAGGTAAGTGGTATAATTGTTTGTCCTCCCGCTATTACTTTATCCAACTTTTTTACCCAAGAAGTGAGCTGCTGCGTAGGAGGTTCACAGATTGTTGTCTCATGATCTGCACTATAATCAAGCTCTTCAGAAAAAAAGAGATAAAAGTGCACTCTAGGACTTTTATATAAGTTTATTGCACATAAGGCTGTGTTCCATGACTGGCTTGAAAAATCTACAGGTATAAGAATATGCTTCATGAGTACTATATATAATAGTACAAATGTATTTTACGAGCAGCGTGTAAAATATGATAAAAGTCAGTTATTGATATTTTAATCAATCATCGCAAGACCTTCGACATTTAGTAGTCTAATGTTACGTCCTTCTATCTCTATAAGTCCTTCTTTTTTAAAGCCAGATAACGTTCTTATTAAACTCTCTGTAGCGATACCAGCAACACTAGCAAGATCATTGCGAGCTATCCTGATTCCTTCTTCTGGTTTTTTATTGAGAATGGCAGCAAATTGCAAGATAGTTTGTGCTGTCTTTTTACGCACAGAGCTATATGCCATTTGTAATAATTGCCCCTTTATCTCTGCGAGATTATCAGTAAGTAACTCCATCAATTGCAAAGAAACATTCTTACTATTTTCAAGCACGTCTTTGAGTTCATTCTTACTCACGCCTACAACTGCAGTTTCCTCTATAGCTGTAGCAGACTCTTGATAAGCAATGTTATCTACAAATGAGGTAAAGCCCAAAAAATCATCTGCCTTAAAAAGAGCGGTAATTAATTCTTTTCCATTCTCATCCATTTTATGGGTTTTTACCACACCTCTTGAGATAAGATATATCATATTAGAGTGAGCTCCCTCTTTGTAAATTAAGGCTCCTTTTTTAAATGAGTATTCTATACCCTCATCATCAAAAAAGTTTTTAAGTTCATTAAGGCTTCGTAATGAATCTTCTTCTAGAACTGGCGCGTCATCCTTAGTAGTGCTGTTAAGTATCATGGCCTTTGCTATTCTACTTTCTATGGCACTTATGAGTTCTTCTTCTTCAAAAGGTTTTGTGAGATAGTCATCTGCTCCCATATCCATTCCCTTTCTAATCTCCTTATGCTCTGTCTTTGCCGAAAGGAAAATAAAAGGAATATGACTAGTAGCAGGATCGCTAGACAGTGCCTCAAGTACTCCATATCCATCTACTTCTGGCATCATGATATCACATACTACAATTTGCGGAGGGTTTGCTTTTGCCATTTCTATCCCTATACGACCATTAGGTGCCGTTTCCACATCATAATTAGATAGCTCTAGCAGCTCTGCAGTATTCTCACGCAAAGCCATATCATCTTCTATTAATAGTACTTTTTTCATAAATTAAGAAGTTGGGATTATCACTGTAAATATAGAGCCTTTATCTAACTCACTAGTAAAACTTATGGAGGCTCCCAGGTTTTCTAGATGCGTTTTTACAATATTGAGCCCTATACCAGTTCCTGCATTTAATAACGCATTTTCTGCTCTAAAATATCGATTAAAAATGAATTTTTGTTCATGTTCTGGAATACCTATCCCTTGATCAATAATCTTGATTTCAAGTTCGCTAGACATTTTTTTGAGTTGTATATCTACAATAGTTCCTTCAGATGAATATTTTATAGCATTGTAAAGTAAATTACTAAGTACTAGCTCCATTATTTTTTCATCAAACTCTATAATATACTCATCTGCATCTGTAGGGTATTTTATACTCTGTCCATCTTTAAGATGCATATTTGCATCATAAATCACTTCGTTAAGCACTTTACTAAGAGGGAACGTTGTGTAAGCATAATTAGTCTTTCCAGTCTCGAGTCTTTCTATAGAGAGAAAATCATCTATAATAGTATTCAAGTATTTTACTTTATTCTGTATGGTTGTTAAGTGCTTTACTCTTTTCTCTTGCTGCTCCTCTTTTGTATACTTTCCTGCTAGTGTAGCCGATGTTAAAATACCGCTTAGCGGTGTTTTAAACTCGTGAGAAACTAATGACAAAAACTTAGTTTTAAGCTCATTAAGCTCAATCTCCGTGCGCAGTGCCTCTTCTAGTTGGTGTGTACGCTCTACTACCGTTTTTTCTAATTTATCGGTATAATGTACTCGTTCTGTAATATCAAGTATAATTGCAACAAGCGTATTAGTATCGTCAGCGTTTGAAGGTTGTAAATGTATCTCTACTGGGTAATGACTACCATCCTTGCGCTCGTGCGTTGTTTTAAAAATTAACTTCTTCTCTACTCCATTGAGTAATGGAGCGATATAATCACGAAACTGAGTTTCTGTAAACTCTGGCTTTATATCAACAGGAGTCATTGATGTGAGCTCATCAAGGGTGTACCCTATATTTTCTTGCGCTCCTAGATTTGCATTGATAAACTTTAGACTTGTCGCATCAAAAATAAAAATCTCATTGAGCGACTCATTAAAAATGTTTGCCCATTGTCTAAGTTCCTTTTCTGCGTTTTTACGCACGGTAATATCTGTTACTAGCGCCATTACATAATTCTTATTATGTAAAACAAAAGGATTGAGACCCGCTTCTACAGGAACTTGCCGTCCATCTTTGCACTGGCCATATAAATCACGCCCCATACCCATCTCGCGCTTATCACTGTGATTCATAAACTTGTCAAAATGACCACCGTGCCTCTTATGGAAGCGCATAGGGATAAGCGTGTCTAGTGGCTTGCCTTCTAGCTCCTTTTTTTCATAACCAAAAATATCACGAGCAGATTGATTTGTCGCCACAATCGTTTGGGCTTCATTTACTACTACAATCCCTTCTGACGCTCCCTCAAAGAGAATCATAAATGCTTCTTCAATACTTTCTTCAAAAAATTCCATACCCATAAAAGTACAAGAATAATAGAGAGTAGAAAGCAGCAAATACAGAAAATAACCTTTCTAAAAAATGATAGACTAGTTCTTAACAAATTAACCATCTCTATTAATTAAATGTAGTGGCTACAATCGCTATAAAAACTAAATAACACATTGAAAAATATAACATCTTTCATAAATACTTATCTCAATTAAAAAACGTTCGACCCTATATAATGATATTAATCATAGATTACAGATTATCAATCTTCTAAATTTGATTAAACACTATAATTATGACCAACACAAATAACAAAAACACGCTCTTTTATGTACAATTAGGCAAGCTTTTTTATGCCGTCGCTGCTAGCGATAAGGTTGTAAGAAATGAAGAGTTTTCTAAGCTTAAAAAATGTATACTAGATTACTGGCTAGAAGTTGATAATCTTAAAGATTCCTTGGGTCATGATGCTGCGCATTTAATTTCTATCGTGTTTGAAGGTGTAGAGGCATTTAATGAAGATCCACAAGATATGTATGATGCTTTTATTAACTATAAAAATGAGCATCCTCTTTTTTTTACGCTTGAAGTTAAAAATATAATAATTCAAACGGCATGGTCTGTTGCTCGTTCATTTTCTGGCGTTAACAAGGCAGAACTTGTCATGCTGGGTAAATTAGAAATTGCACTTTCACACTAGCCATTCTACTAGGATAATAAACATAGAGTGATGTACTACGCTTTCGCGAAAGCGTAACAAAACATTACATACTCCTAAGATCATTTCAATTGAGAAAACTGATGAATATCATAGTAGAGATGCGCTATCCAAACTACATTTACTTCACTAAAACCATATCATGAAAGCATACATCTTTGTCTTAGCGCTCTTAATTATTGCTGGTTGTAAAGAACCTACAGAAAAATTAAGAATACAACCCTCTAAAACCAAACCTCAAAAAGAGGCTGGATTACTAGACCCAGACTCTGCAGATTCTCTGTACCTCACAGATAAAGACATCATGGAAATACAGGCTAAAAATCAGCTTTCAAAAAAAGAAGCGTTGATGAAAATACCAGATGATCGCACGATTTTAAAAGCCGTCGTGGAGTCAAAAAAACTACATAAAGAGACAGATGATTATCTTCTAGATTACACCTATCCTTATCTTAATGAGACTGTAGACCCTAAATACAAGACATTTAACGCATTTATGACAGAGAGTTACTTAAATGTGGAGCGTACCGTAAATGAGATTCTCGAGGATAAAGAACTGCTATGCGATACCTTGAGTATTAAACGTTATAGAGATAAGCGAATTATAGATTTTAAACTGCATGCAAATGATAGAAATCTTGTAAGTATACTGCTCTACAAAGAAAATTATTACTCTGGTATGTTACACTCTACTTACATGTTTGACTGTCTTAATTACAATGTAGATAAGGAGGAGTTCATCTATTTTGACGACTTTTTTATCGCTGGAGCCGAGAAGAAAGTATTTGATATAATTAATCAAACCATTTACGACCAAATTCACTCTGGCGAAATGTTTTATGACTGCTGGGAAATATCTGATACCGACTTTAAAGCCTATAAAAATAACTTTGTAATTAACGATAACGCTATTGAGTTTTACTTTGATGACTGTATCATTTGCCCTTCATACACTGGCCAATATAGCGTTGTGATTCCGCTCATAGAAATTATGCATCTTATAGAACGCTATCAACAACCTTTACTACTAGCTTCAAGATAATCCATCTTAAAGCCGAGCATAAAAAAGGGTGAGTTTCTTGAGAAACTCACCCTTTTTCTTACTTCCACCTGTTACCTACATTTTAAATGTAAATACGGGAAGTTTTGCATGGTTTGCTACATTTTCTGCTACACTCCCTGCAAAGAAATGTGCAAGCCCCTTACGCCCATGCGTAGGCATTGCAAGTGCATCTGCTCCCACCTTTTCTGCATATTCATATAAACCACTTTCGATGGTGTAACCATTTACAATCACGAGATCTTCTTGATGTAACCCTGTCCCAAACTCGGCTGCATGCATGAAATTTGTCATAGTTTCTTCTATCTCCTTGGTGCTTTTAAAGCGATCTGTAGGGAGGTTTACATATACAAGATGTATACGAGCTTCCATCTCTTCAAATAGTGGAATAGCTTCTCGATATGCATTAACATTTTCTAATTTAAAATCACAGGCAAAAACAACATTTTTAGGTATAAATGAGGTCATTTTTTCTTTGACAACTAGCACAGGAATCGATGAGCTACGCACTACTCTCTCAGTATTTGACCCAATAAACTCTTCTCTAAGTCCTTTGACTCCATGCGAACCCATTACAATTAAATCTACCTCTTGTTCCGTTGCCAGCTCATTAATATCCTGAAAAACGGTATGGTTTTGGACATTCTCTGTGACTGTAATACCTTTCATATAAGGTTTGTTTCTAAACTCTTTAAACTGTTTTTCGGCAAGTTTCATATGGAACACCGCTTGGTTTACTCCTTCGCTTTCATCCTTAGGAAGAATACTATCTGATAAGCCTAACATGTGGAGCAATATAATCTCTGCGTTGTGCGCTTTCGCGAAAGCGGAAGCCGTCTCAAGTGCATATTCTGAATGCGCCGAAAAGTCTACAGGTACTAATATCTTTTTCATAACAATGGGTTTAGTGTGTGTTTAATATTCCTTTGCGCTTACTGAGCTGTTTATCTAGTTCTGCGATGGTTTCCTTCATTGCTGTTTCAAAGTGTACAGCAGTCGTAGTGGCAAATATTCTAGGCCCAGGAGCACTTATTTCTATCTCACATATTTGGTGGGCAGCTGCAGAAGTATTTTCTACCTTAAAGTAAACCTGAGCTCTTATAAGTTCTGGGTACTTTTTATTGAGTTTATTGAGGTGCTCAACCGTAGCAGCACTTAACGTTTCACTCTCTTGAATTTTTACGTATTGAAATGTAATTGTCATAATATGTTGTGTTTACCGTAAATCTAGAAAGAAAGAGCAGTCTATACTATGATAATTATCAGCTGTTGTATACTTACTTTTTATCATCATTAATCCTATTAAAAGCTCCTTCTTAAAGCTGCTGTAATAGAAAAATTACCAAAGGAGATATGGCGATATTCACCTGCTTCTTGATATCTGTGTGAAGAGTTTCCGTATCGCACTTCTGGAAGCACATGCCAGTTTCCTAAACTTATGATTTTCATCCCTAGGCCTAGATGGGTACCAATTGCGGGATTTGTTTTAATAATCAAATTTCCCTCTGTATGCTCTGCGTCTACCGTCATTAGTGTTAAGCCTGCTCTTACATAAAATGGATTTTTCTGCGTTTCAAGTAAAGAGAACGACACCATCCCTCCAAAGAGGAAACCTTTTTGTATAAATTCTATATCAGACTCTTCAAAACTTTCATCTGTATCAAAGCGATTCCAGATAAGCCCGCCATATACATCTGTATGTTTACCTATAGATAAAACCCCTGTTACTTCTAGTCCATTTCCTATGCGCAACTTTTGATTTACTACCTCACGAGTAGGGATATGTAATGTGGGTCGTAATTCTACACTCCAGACTTGAGCATAGCTAGATATTGTAAAGCCTAATAATAGTAGTTGAAAAAAACATTTCATATACCCTGATTGTGAAGAAAGATTACCTCTCAAAGTTATTGGGTATTAAGAGGATATATCATGATATTAATCATAGTACAGTACTTAGCAATAGCTCTATATTTATAAAATACATCGCTCTTCTAATAAAACTAGCTTATGGAACTTTCTAACGATATTGTGTTAAGACCGCGCTTCAAGCTTGAGTGTGCTATACTTCCAGAGACAATTTTACGTGCTTACGAAAATGCAGGGGCGATCTCCAGAGACTTTTTAGTGCATCGCTCAGATGATCATATTTTTATAAGTTTACCCAAGAAGGAGCAGCATTTCTGGTCTCCACAATTACATCTAGAGATTTATAAAATAGAAACACAACCTACAGTTATAAGAGGACTTTATGGACCTAGCCCCACAGTCTGGACGCTATTTATGTTTTTTCATTTTATAGTTTTCATTCTATTTATGGCAAGTGCTGTATGGTTGTACACAAATATCACATTGACATTATCTTATACTTTTCCATTAGTAGGAATGATACTTCTTTTTCTTGTTTGGATAGGTCTTTATATTGCAGGAAGTATAGGAAAAAAGACTGGTAAAACAGAAATGTACAAACTGCAATCCTTTTTGTACTCGGTGTTAAATAAGCTCTTATAAGCCAGCCTTTCTATATCTTTATCTCTCATAAAATATTATTGACATGCACATACACGATTACTCTAAAGACCATTCTATCCTCAATCAGTTTATTTATGAGTTGAGAGACCATGATATTCAGAAAGATACGATGCGCTTTAGAAAAAATATTGAACGTGTAGGAGAAATTCTAGCCTATGAAATGAGTAAATCATTAAAGTTTGAAACTAAGAAAGTACAAACTCCATTAGGCGAAAAGGAAATGAATTTACCACAACAAGACATTGTGTTGTGTTCTATATTACGTGCGGGATTACCATTACATGAAGGACTGCTCAATTATTTTGACGGTGCAGAAAATGCTTTTATATCTGCCTATAGAGAGCATCCTAATAATGATGATGAGTTTGAGGTAATCGTGAGCTACCTAGCTGCTCCTTCACTTGAAGGAAAGACATTGATTCTTATAGATCCCATGCTAGCAACAGGCAAGACCCTCAAAAATGTACTAGAGGCATTAAAACCTCATGGTACACCAGCACAGATTCATATAATAGCTGTAATAGGGTCTCAAGAAGGAGTTGAGTATGTACAAAATGAATTTCCAGACAACACCCACTTGTGGATTTCGGCTATTGATGATAAGCTTAACTCAAAAGGATATATTATTCCAGGCCTAGGTGATGCTGGTGATTTGAGTTATGGCGCAAAGTTGTAAATTCTATTGATATAAACCGCTAAAAGGTTTACTATCTTAGCATTATAATAGTTCAAAAATGAATATAGGACTTTCCTTTTCTGGAGGTGGTATTAAAGGTGTTGCTCACCTAGGAGTGCTCAAAGCACTGTCTGAACATAACATTAAACCCACTCATATTTCTGGTACTAGTGCTGGAGCTATTGTAGGTGCGTTATATGCCGCTGGTCACGATTGGGAAAAAATATATGAGTTTTTTAAAACGACGCCTGTTTTCTCAATAAAGCGGTTTGCGAGAAGGAAACCAGGCTTTTTAGATTCTGCACTGTTTCACAAGGACTTATCGGCATATTTTATAGAAGATAGTTTTGAGTCTTTACAGCTTCCATTATCCATTACGGCTACTACGGTACTCACTGGACAACTGCGCACCTTTGACTCAGGCCCTTTAATAAATCCTGTTATTGCTTCGGCGTCTTTTCCGGGGATTTTCACTCCCATAGAGATAGACGACGTTCATTACTTTGATGGCGGTGTGATAGATGACTTCCCTATAGAACCTCTAGTTCCTCAATGTGATGTTATCATAGGTAGCTATGTAAATCCGCTCGAGGCAATAACTATGAAGAATCTAAAATATTCATACCAAGTTCTTAACAGGGCGTATGAGATTAATCTCCATCATAGAGGCCTCAATAAATTTAAGGATTGTGATTTGTTGATATGCCCAGAAAAGTTAGCCAAGTTTGGTACTTTCAGTATGCGTAGTATTCCTGCAATATTTGAGATAGGTTATGAAGAGGCGAGCAAACAGCTAGAAAATTCAACACTGTTCAAGTAGATATTACAGACGTTGTAAGGATATAGTTACGCTTTCGCGAAAGCGTAATAACTACACCGGATACTTCTAGCAAATCCTCACCCCTTCTAAAAGACTATCATTTAACTTGTTATCTCCATCGTCGTGAAGTACAGACATATCTCCTGTGCTTTCTAGCACAACAGCTCTTACCTCACTGTAGTCAAGCACGTTTGCTTCTCTTAGTTTTGCAATGAGGTCTCCTTCACCTACGTTTGATTTTTCTAAATTTTTATAAAGAATCTTACCATCTTTCATCAACAGCAATGGATCATTAGTAGCAAGATTTTTAAAGAATGAACTTTTTCTTACTAGCAAGGCAAATAAAGTTTGAAAAGCAATAATACCCGCTAATGCGATTCCTCCTTTAAGAAGTGATTGGTCTGGGTTGAGAATAATGGATGCAAGTACAGAACCTACAGCAATAGTTGATGCAAAGTCAAAACTTGACATCTTTGCAAATGTGCGTAAGCCAGAAATGCGCGTGATGATAATCATCACTGTAAATATGGCTATTATTGATATTAATACTTTACCTAAAATGGGCATTGATGCGGTTATCCAGTTTTCCATGTATTTTTATTTTTAAGATTAAAAAAGCCCTCTAGTGAGGGCTTTACTTTGCTTTTTCTGTGGATTTATTTGGCATTTACCATCCACTCTACTCCAAACTGGTCTGTGCAACGTCCATAATGAGCGTTCCAACTAGTTTCTTGGAATGGTGAATTAATTTTTCCTTGCGCGCTTAACGCCTCAAATGTAGATTGAGCCTCAGATGTATCGTTAAAATCTAGACTCATACACACCTTATTACCTGAAGTAAGCGGTGTATCTGGTGCTGCATCATACGCCATAAAGTGAAATCCTTTTCCTTTAAGTTCTGCGTGTTGCAACTTGTTGCGGTAATGTTCTGGAATATCTGTTTCCTTTCCTTCCCAAGTCTCGCGGTTTACTACCTCTCCACCTAGAATTCCTTTATAAAAATTTAATGCCTCTTGGCAATTTCCGTCAAATGATAAATATGCTTGTGCTTTCATAATAATTGGTTTTATATAAATTTAAAAACACAAAGCATTGTCTCAATACACATTATAACAACCTAAAGAATATTTTAACGGGAAATAAGAGAAGTGTTAAGGTAGCCATGATTATTAACAGTTTGATTAAAGCTGTGTCTGTTTAAATCACCACCTTCATCCCTCTATCCTATTCTTGCAGATAGCGCCATAGAATTGAGAATACCTACAACATTTGCTTCAAAGGGATGGTTTGAAGTAATCGAAAGGTATTTATTTATCTCAGTAATCTCATCACTCCCTAGACCTACTCTAAAAGAACTATTGTACGATGAGAAAAATGGCCGATTAACCTTGGCATTGAAAAGCTTTATAATATTTGTATGACGAGCATCTGCTTGTATTCTTTCAAACAGTGCATTAATATCCTTTTCTTCCCCTTCTAAGATTTGAAAAAATCTATTTGACGCACTTATAAGGACACCGTTAATGCCGTGAGCAAGATTGTATTTTTGAGATTTCTTAAGAAGAGCACTTATTTCCATATGAGTTAAATCAGATGTATGCTCGCTTATATAGCACACAGTTTTGAACCTCTTTTGGGAACGACTAATCTTTTTAAAAAATTTGCCAAACATCATATTGCTACCCAAGGTAGCAAAAAAAAAGCCACCCTAGGGTGGCTTTTTTCTTACTTGATAGGGTTTAAAATAGGTCTTCTATCTTCTTAATATCATTTACAGATTTTTTTACCTGTAGCAATTGATTTGTAAGTACGCTTGTAATTTCAACTGGAAATGCTTGGTTTTCCATCACCTCATTATACTCATCTATACTCGCTTTATCTCCACGGATACACTCTTCTAAGATTCCCTCGTCTGAGTTTGAGCTAAAGGCATCCTTAATATTCATCCATGTTCTGTGTATACTTCCTGTAGTACTTCCAGAAGCTTTTGGAGTTTCATTGAGCTTTAAAATAATATCACTGATCTCTGTGGCAAATGTTGCTCTTGTTGCTGCTTTATTTTTGAGGTAGTCTTTTAAGTAGCTATTATCTGCCTTGAGCATTGCTTCTTTATATCCTTCTTCTGCATCGTAATTCTTCTCTAGAATACTTTGTAAATTATTTACGATATCTATGTGAGATTGTTCTCTTGCTGCTTCTGCTGTTGTCTGTTTCATAATTCTTAGTTTTAAAAGTGTCTCGTTAAGAGAAACACATGATTAGTTAATATGTGTACGTTATCGGTACATTGTAGCCATTACTCTTGCTACTCTTCCTCGTTCTGATTAAGATCTTTGGATGATGGTTTATCTCTTCCGCCATACCCTAATCCGTTAGGACGTTCATCTGTATCCTTTATGTCTGTCTTCGTTATTGTATCCTTTTCCATCTCTTTTTTTTATAAAATTACAAGGGATGCCTTCTTTAAAAATGACATTTAATCTTATTTAACGCCATGTGTTAGAGCGTTCTTAAAGCTTAAAAAAATTAAATATGATTAATTAAGAGGAAAGAAAAAGAGGGGTTCAACAGGCAATAAATCTTGCGTGAACTACTAGTAGCTAATGCTAACAAATAGATAAGCGAAATAAAAAAAGTGCCTTTTAATGAACATAAACGCATTAAAAAGTCAGTAGATGATGGGAATTGAAGCGCGCTATCTTAAGAAATTTTTAATAACTCCGCGTTTTTTAAGGTGAGTAAGGATACTCCTGCTCGTATAATAGGTGTGTTCTTGAGGAATAAGATACGCCTCAAGGTCTTCTATGGTATTTACCGTCTCTTGATTTGTAATATATCCATATCCCATATAAATCCCGTCTACCACAAGCACAAATGATCGCTCGTTGCTGGTTCTTCCTATGAGATCTAGGTAATAGGTTTCTTCTTTGCTTGTGAGAGTTTCCAGCGCTTTATACACTCTTGCATTGTATATTTCCTTGGGTTCTTCTCCCCTACATACGCCTTTACAAGCTTTGCTAGAGCAAGAACCAGCAGTACGTTCTACACCCATAAATCTTGGACATAGCGCATGCATTATTTGTAATAGTTTGAGTTGCTGGATTACAGAATTCCTATTAAAAGAAACGGTATGACAGGAGTCTGTGTAGTTCTTTTCTGTGGGTACAATTCTCAAGATTCCTTTGGCATCTATTTTAGATTCCACAATCCAAGGGTTGTTGGTCTCTATCTGTTGCGAATTATAAATCGGTGTCAACTGTTTAATCTCTGCCGACTCTTTGAGTAAAGCAATTAATTCGTTTCCAGTTTCTACATATTCTACAGCGACGGTTTCCTTGCATAGGGTCTTTTCAAAAACTAACCTGCTCTTAAAATGCGAAATCACTCGCTTTTTTAAGTTGACTGCTTTTCCTACATAAATCACCTCGTTGTTTACATTCCTAAAGTAGTACACGCCACTTGTTTTAGGTAAATGGTCATATAGGCTTGTGGTAGCGATGGTGTTATTTCCCGCTTTCGCGAAAGCGTAATTCTCATTATCATCTACACCAGCCTTAATTTGAAACAATTGAGCCAGTCCTCTAGCATTCATACCGGGCTTAGAAGAATCATATTCCACCGAATGAACAGCTGCAGTTTCCTCAAAAGATAGTTGTGCAGCGCTGCTACTCTTTCTGGAGGAAGTCCCATTAAAAATAAGAGATGACTTCCCTAGTGGATAGCCAATCTCCCTAAAACACTTGCGTAACAACTGCTGTGAGAAATTATCAAAATATGCAATCTCACAATCCTCTAAATTCTCGATGAGTAAACTCGCGATATCTATAAAAGACGGCGCTTTTCTAAGTGCTTTATTTGTGATTCCGTAAGTGAATTCCTGATCTGGAGATAGTACTTGAAGCGGTTTAATAAGGCTTTCATGATAATACAGCTCCTCTTCATCATCAAAAACGACCACAGAAAATGCAATAGCGCTCGCTATTTTTAAATTATTGCTGTTAGTTTGTAGATCTAAGAAGGCTCTTCTCAATATATTGAAGTGTAGGATAAAATCCAAAATTATGAATAATTTCCTATCTTTGAAAATAAAAAAACTGCTATTATAGATTCATATAACACTAAGCAACGTGAGGCCATTACTTTTGATGGTAAACACTTACTCCTACTTGCAGGAGCAGGTACTGGTAAAACTAAAACTATTGTAGGTAGAGCGGAGTATCTCATTAAATCTGGCGTGCGTTCAGAAAAGATACAGATACTCACATTTACAAAGAGAGCTGCGAGCGAGATTGTAGAGCGTGTAAAAGCAGGGTTACCTGCTGGTACAAGCGGCGCGATTAATGGTAGCACCTTTCATAGCTGGTGTAACCAGCTTATTGTGAAGTTCCCAAATCTCTTTGGTGCGGCAAGTTTTACGGTAATTGATCCCGATGATCAGTTAAGTTTGATGAAAATGGCATGCGGTAATGCCAGTGAGGAATATGGAAAAGTAAGAATCAAGCCGCAGCAAATTCTCGATATCTTCTCCTTTGCACGTAACACAAGAAGTAATCTCACAGATACCATACGTAAGTTGCTTTATAAGGGAAAAGATGATCCCCAAGTAACCGAAGATATCGCCACACTGCGACCACAACTTGAGCATCTTATTAAAGAGTACCAGCTACAAAAGAAGAGACAGCAGTACCTTGATTATGACGATTTACTGCTTGTTATAGCAAATAGATTGAATAAAGATGAAAAAGCAAGAGAGATTCTGGCTTCCTCCTACGAGCATATTTTGATTGATGAGATGCAGGATACTAATCCGCTGCAATGGTTTTTATTAAAGCCTTTTGAGCATATCTGTCATCTCTTTTGCGTGGGAGATGATGCCCAATCTATTTACAGTTTCCGTGGCGCAGATTTTAAGAATGTTCACTTATTTAAGGAACGCGTAGCAGATGCGACGGTAAAAGTGCTGGACAAAAATTATCGTTCTACACAGGAGATTCTTGATATCTCAAATTGGTTACTAGAAAAATCACCTGTACAGTACAATAAAAAATTAATCTCAAGCAGAGGACCTGGGAAAGTGCCTGTGATTTTGAATGTGAATAACCAATTTGAAGAAGCAAATTATATAGCCAATAAAATTCTAGAAGCCTTTTCTAGTGGCGGAAGCTCCTTTTCTGATTTTCTAATCTTAAGCAGATCGCAATACTACACAAGACCACTGCAAGCCGTGTTTCTGCAAAAGAAGATTCCTTATCAAACCTTCGGCGGACGGAAGTTTCTTGAAGCTGCTCACATAAAAGATTTAGTAGCGGTATTGAGAGTGATTAATAATCCGCTAGATGAGATTGCGTGGATTCGCTTTTTTACTTTTATTCACGGTATTGGCGCTGTAAAAGCAACGTCTTATATGACGGAGGTGATGCAAATCGCACCAGAAGATATAAGACCAGATACCTTCACCTCTATCATCTCTGGAACCGAAGGAGAAAAAGTATCTAAGTTTTACAAAACAGTTTTTGATAATAAAGGAAATGTAAAACAAGCCATCAAAGAATTGTACAACGCTATGGAGTTTGATCTTGCTATGAAGTACAGCAAAGACTGGACAGAAAAGCGCAAAGGAGATTTTCCTGTACTAGAAATGCTTTCTGAAAACTATGCGACGCTTGGTGCTTTTATCTCAGAAGGGATTCTAGATAATGCTGCACATGTTTCAGGTCAAAACACTTTAGAAGGCAGTAAATTAACTACTACAGATCATCAAGATCACGTCACCATCTCTACCGTACACTCGGCTAAGGGTCTTGAAGCAGACGTTTGTTTTGTTCTTAATGTATCACCTAAGTCCTACCCTTCCTCCTACAGTCTAGGGAATCTAGATGAAGTAGAAGAAGATAGACGTGTGCTATATGTAGCGCTCACCAGAGCAAAAAATGAACTCATTATCACAAGAGCTACGGAATCCATTAACGCCTTTCATCATAAAACAGATACGCAAGAAGAACTAGGAGAAAATAGCGCCTACTTTCTAGAGGAACTTCCAGATCATCTTGCTACTCAAACTTCCCCAAAATCTACATTTACAGCTCATAAAGATACTGCTGTAAAAAATGATATTGACTTAGATTTGGGAATGGATTTTAGCTAATCTTCTACTGTTCTATTCCGCAAATTCACGCTGTACCGTCCTTTTCTCAAGAGGATGGCTTACCTATTTGGGTACATTTCAATAATTAGTACCAACTACATGTAGTGATTGCAGAGCTGTGCTGTTCTTTTAAAAGGTACATATCCTTGTTTTTGTTACGCTTTCGCGAAAGCTATATTAATTATGTTTTTTTTAACTTCGATTGGTTCGGTTTGTTCCGAACTAACGGTTAATTTTGCCGTGTATTTGAATCTCATCTGTTTGTTCAATAGAGCGATGAGAATAAATGAAGGAATAATGACAGACAAAATTTGTAAAGAAAAAATGTCCCTCGTTGAAAAACTAGGTGTACATATCGAAAAGCGAGAGCAACTAGCTCCAGTAGCAGCTCGCATACTATCATATACGATACTTACAGGAAAAAAAGGAAGCACTTTTGAGGACATGGTTAATATACTATGCGCTAGTAAGAGTACGATTTCAACACACCTCAATCACCTACAAGACCTTAATAAAATAGAGTATTTCACAAAAACGGGTGATCGTAAGAAGTACTTTATTATCAATAAGGATATGGTAGTACACCATGTAGATAATCTCATGAATGAATGGAAAGAAGTACGAGAGTTACATGAAGAGATAAAGACTTATAAGGAAACAATAAATCTCCAAAATGATGGTGACGATGCAGAAAAGTTTGATTTGAATTTTCATAATGATTACATCAAATTTTTAGATGAAGCCACCGCTTCTATAGAAATACTAAGAACAAAGTTAACAGACGCCAAATTTGAAATATAAAGTACTATGAAAAAATATACATCATTCACCCTGCTTGCACTTGTTGTGCTATTCATTACAATAAGTTGTGGAGGTAATCAAGAAGATACCGCTGCTACAGCACAGCAAGCTCCTCCAGCTCCATTTCCAGTAATGAAGTTAGAGCCTAAAACCGTAACCGCTTACCAAGAATACCCTACAAGTCTAGAAGGAATTGTAAATAGTGCTGTACGAGCAAAAGTATCTGGATATATTCAGAAAGTACTAGTAGACGAAGGTCAAAAAGTACGTAAGGGTCAAGTATTATTTAGACTTGAGACACAATCACTTAATCAAGATGCTGGTGCAGCAAAAGCAAGAGTAAATGTTGCTCAGGTTGAAATTGATAAATTGACGCCACTGGTAGAAAAGAATATCATAAGTGCCGTACAATTAGAAACTGCAAAAGCAAATCTAGCGCAAGCAAAAGCAAATTATAGCAGTATCTCAGCAAGCATAGGTTATGCAACTATCACAAGCCCTGTAGATGGATTTGTAGGTGCCATTACGTATAGAGAAGGTTCGCTGGTTAGTCCTGCAGATCCTCAACCGCTCACTACTGTAAGTGATATAAGTAAGGTTTATGCTTTCTTTAGTCTTAATGAAAAACAGTACTTAGACTTCTTACAACAAGCAGAAGGAAAAGATCTCGCCGAAAAGCTTGCAAACTTTTCTGATGTGAGTTTAATACTTGCAAATGGTACAACCTATTCTGAGAAAGGAACTATACAAACTAGTAGCGGTCAAATTGATCAACGTACAGGTACCGTAAGTTTAAGAGCAGTTTTTGACAATCCTAACCAATTACTAACAAACGGTAATAGTGGTAAAATTCAAATCCCAACGATATACGAGGATGCCATTGTTATTCCTCAAGAAGCTACCTACGAACAACAAGGAAATATCATGTTCTTTAAAGTTGACAATGAGAATAAAATAGCTACTTCAATACTCAAAGTAAAAGCGATAGTAGACAACCTATATGTTGTGGAATCAGGTATCGAGCTCACAGATACTATCATCGTTTCTGGTGTAGGAAAATTAAGAAGCGGTATGACTATCACACCGCAAGAAGTTCCATTTGAGGAAGCTACTAAGCCTATACAAACGCTATTTAAGAACTAGGTTACACTTAAAAAACACAAGACATGTTAAAAACATTCATTGAAAGACCCGTGCTTTCAACGGTAATTTCTATTATCATAGTGGTACTAGGTGCTATAAGCATAACTAGCTTACCTATAGAAGAATACCCAGATATTGCACCACCTACCATAAAAGTACTTGCTTCTTATCCAGGAGCAAATGCAGAAACAGTATTAGAAAGTGTAATTATCCCTATTGAAGAACAAATTAACGGTGTAGAAGGGATGACCTACATCACCTCTACTGCATCAAACAATGGTACTGCCGAGATTACAGTTTATTTTAATCAAGAGATTGACGCAGATATTGCAGCGGTAAACGTACAGAACCGTGTTTCTAGAGCTACACCACTACTGCCACAAGAAGTAGTGCAAACTGGTGTTACTACACAAAAGCAAGAAACAAGTGCTTTGATGTTTATCTCCATGTATTCTGAAAGTGAAGATTACGACGCAACATTCATCCAGAACTATTTAAAAATAAACGTAATTCCAGCGATGCAGCGAATAAGCGGTGTAGGTGATGTAAGTTTATTTTCTCAACAGGATTATGCAATGCGTATTTGGTTAAAGCCAGAGAAGCTTGCATCATACGGACTAATTCCATCAGATATACAGGCGGTATTACAAGAACAGAACTTGGAAGCTGCAGCAGGATCTTTAGGAGAAAATAATGGAGAAGCTTTTTCATATACACTAACATATAGTGGCCGCTTTAAAGATCAACAGCAATATGGTGACATTATCATCAAAGCTTTAGGGAACGGACAGTTTTTACGTCTAGATGACGTAGCAACGATCGAGCTAGATGCACAATCTTACGCATCAAATGCAGTGAGTTTAGGACATCCTGCAGTTTTTATGGGAATTTTCCAAACAAAGGGATCTAACGCAAGAGAGATTATTGAGAATATTAAAGTAACCATAGCATCTGTAGAAAAAGATCTACCAGAAGGGCTAGGAGTTTTTGTTCCTTACGACACTAGTTTATTTTTAAATGCATCTATAGATAAAGTACTTACGACCTTATTAGAAGCCTTTATATTAGTTTTCTTAGTAGTATTTCTATTCTTACAAGACTTTAGATCTACACTTATTCCAGCCATTGCGGTACCTGTTTCTATTATTGGTACGTTTTTCTTTTTAAGTGTTTTTGGATACTCTATCAACTTACTTACCCTGTTTGCTCTCGTACTCGCCATTGGGATTGTAGTAGATGATGCTATTGTAGTAGTAGAAGCTGTGCATGCTAAAATGGATGAAGGGGAAAAAGATCCTAAAAAAGCGACACTTACTGCCATGAATGAAATCTCTGGGGCGATTATATCAATCACCTTAGTAATGGCAGCAGTATTTATCCCAGTTACCTTTGTTACAGGACCTACGGGAGTATTTTATGAGCAATTTGGGGTTACACTTATTATATCTATACTTATTTCGGCGGTAAATGCTTTGACGCTGAGTCCAGCGTTGTGTGCGTTACTTTTAAAGTCACACAAAGATGATGAGGAACTCAAAGGAAAAGGACCTTTACAGCGATTTTATACCTTATTTAATAGAGGTTTTAACGCTACAGTAACTAGATACGGTCACTCGCTTTCATTCTTATACAGACAAAAATGGATGCCTGTCTTATTATTAGCACTTGCTATCGTAGGTATTGTTTGGGCATCAAAAACAACTCCTACTGGTTTTGTACCTAATGAAGATAGAGGGATAATTTTTGCAAATATTGAACTTCCAGCGGGATCATCACTAGACAGAACAAATGCTGTAACGCTAGACTTATATGATAGAATTGATAGCTTAGAAGGCGTTGTGGGTGTCAACTTTATTAAAGGTAGAAGTTTAATAAATGGTGCAGGAAGTAACTACGGCTTTGGAATTATAAAACTAGCAAATTGGGATGAGCGTGAAGATCCTTCACTATCTGCGACTGCTATTACAGGTAAACTCTTTGGTATAGTTGCAAACATTCCTGAGGCTAAGATTATTTTCTTCTCTCCTCCTAGTATTCGAGGATTTGGTAACTCATCTGGTTTTGAAGTAAACTTATTAGACAAGTTTGGAGGTGAGTTTAAAGACTTAGACATTGCCAATAAAGAATTTGCTGCAGCATTAATGTCACATCCAGAAATTAAATATGCCCAGTCCTCTTTTAGCACAGAATATCCACAGTATGAGATGGAGATAAATGTCCCTCTTGCTAAGGAAAAAGGAGTGCCTATTAATAGTATCTTCTCCACATTACAAGGATATATAGGAGGTATTTATGCATCAGATTTTTCTAAGTTTGGGAAGCAGTTTAGAGTCTATATTCAGGCTCTACCTGATGATCGAGCTGGCGTTGAAGATTTAAATAGTATGTATGTAAGAACAGACTCTGGAGAGATGACTCCTATCACACAGTTTGTAAACTTAGAACGTGTGTATGGACCACAATCTGTTACTCGTTTTAACCTATTTAATTCTACTTCTATCACTGGTGCTACAAATGAAGGTTTTAGTACTGGAGACGCTATTAGAATAATAGATGAAGAGGTTGCAAAGCTACCTAACAACTATACTGTCGCATATTCTGGTCTTACAAGAGAAGAGGTAAATGCAGGAAATCAAACCGCTTTTATATTTGGGTTGAGTATTCTCTTTGTGTACTTCTTATTAAGTGCGCAATATGAAAGTTACTTATTGCCATTTGCGGTAATACTTTCTTTACCATTTGGAGTTTTTGGAGCCTACATAAGTACCAAATTATTTGGTCTAGAGAACAACATCTATTTCCAGATTGCTTTGATCATGCTGATAGGCCTACTCGCTAAGAATGCTATTCTTATTGTTGAGTTTGCCCTCGCTAGGCGCAAAAATGGCGAGGACATCGTGAGTGCCGCCATAAACGGTGCAAAATCTCGACTAAGACCTATTTTAATGACCTCCTTTGCTTTTATTTTAGGATTAATGCCATTGGTATTAGCTAAAGGTGTTGGGTCTGAAGGAAACAACTCTATAGGTACAGGAGCCGTAGGCGGAATGCTCATAGGAACCATCTTAGGAGTATTTGTTATCCCAATCTTATTTATATTTTTTCAGTGGTTACAAGAACGCATTTCTAGTAAACCAGCAATACAAACTATTGAAACACAAGAATAATGAAATCACCTATCACCTATAAAAGTATAAGCAAGCCTATACTCTTGCTAGTAGTCGCTGTCATATTTCAAAGTTGCTTTGTAGCGCAAGACTATGTACAGCCAGATATTACTGCTGAGACAGAGGCACTGTATAGAACAGATAACCTTCCTACAGATAGTATTTCTATTGCAAATGTATCCTGGAGAACCTTATTTACAGATGAGCAGTTGCAGTCTTACATTCAAGAAGGACTTGAAAATAACATGGATGTGCGCATCGCTATACAACAGATGGTTGCTGCACAAGCTTACGCGAAACAAGGAAAGGCTGGTTATTTACCTACCGTAAATGTGGGAGCAAATTTCACACACCAAGTACTCTCTGAGAACACGCAGTTTGGTCAGTTTTTAACCAACAGAGCTACAGATCAATTTGATATCACAGCAAATCTATCTTGGGAAGCAGACATCTGGGGAAAAATAAGAAGTAACCAAAGAGCTACGCAAGCAGCATATTTAAAAAGTGTAGCGGGTCACCAAGCTGTAAAAACACAGCTTGTTGCAAGTATTACAAACACCTATTATAACTTACTTGCTCTAGATGCTCAGATAGCCATCACAGAAGAAACGGTTGCAACTAGAGAACGTAGTGTAGAAACTATAAAAGCCTTAAAAGATGCTGGACAGGTTACACAGGTTGCTGTAGACCAGAATATAGCACAGTATAACAATGCAAAAGCGCTACAAGTAGATCTTGAAACAGTACTATTTAAAACTGAAAACATCCTTAGTATTTTACTGGGTAAACCTGGACAACGCTTTGAGAGAAGCACATTAGATAGTCAAATACTTGATGAAGAATTAAAACTAGGAGTACCCGCATCACTATTAACTAATAGACCTGATGTCATGGCAGCCGAGTTTGATCTGATTCAATCTTTTGAGCTAACTAATGTTGCAAAGAGTAACTTATATCCTTCATTAAGATTAACTGCAGCAGGAGGTTTCCAGAGTCTTGAAATTGATGAGCTTTTGAGTGCAAACTCATTATTTGCAACAGTCATAGGCGGATTAACACAACCACTTTTGAATCAGCGAAAGTTGAGAACGCAGCGTGAGGTTGCTATTGCTCAACAAGAACAGAGCTTACTAGCATTTAAAAAGACATTGCTCGTTGCGGGAACTGAAGTATCAAATGCATTATTTGAATATGAAGCAGAAACTAAAAAATTCGAATTTATTAATAAAGAAGTTACTGCATTACGCGCAGCAGAGGCAAATTCTGATGAGCTCTTAAAAAACGGTTATGCAACTTATCTAGATTTACTTACGGCTAGACAAAGTGCTCTTAATGCCGAACTTAACGTTATCGACAGTAAACTAAAGCAACTTGTATCTATTGTTGATTTATATGAAGCTTTAGGTGGCGGATGGAGATAATAAGTAACCGTTAGGTTGCTTTTGTGGTTTATCGTTCAGGTTTCTAATAATATAGAAAGTTACATCCTAGGATTGTAAATAGCCGTCTACTTTTCGGCACTCATATTGACCAATGTGATTGATGCGTATCCCAGTTGTGACAATTAATAGAACCAAAAGAACTAAATCATTTTAATAGCATTAATAGTAACTGCTCAAATTTTCCCGAAAGGGAGCTTTGAGCAGTTTTTATTTAAATAAGGTTAGACCTTAAATCTGAGGATCCTCATCTTCGTCATGCTGCTGCTCCTCAAGTGTTTTTCTTATGTGCTCACTGTCCCAGTGATTATCATATGCAACAATGCCTCGATTAAAATCTTCATTGAGGTAGCGTTCTTGCTTTTCTAATTCTTGACGGGCGACAAAAATATAACTGTCTGTGCCTCTCTTAGGTTCTTTGGCAAGACGTCTTAAAATAGCTTCATCATATTTTATGAAGTTTTGCACTTGCCTATTAAGGGTATATTTTCTGAAACCGAGTTTATGCAATACATCGCTGGCCATACTGAGCGAGGTATCTAGGGACTCCCTGTAAATATTTTCTATGCCTAAGTTGAGTAAGTCATAGGCGTCATTTCTATTTTTTGCACGTATCATGAGTTCTACGTGTGGGTATTTTTCTTTGACAAGCTTTGTCACTTGTGTGGTTACTGTAGGGTTATCTATGGCGCAAATTAGAATTTTTGCCTGAGCGATTCCTGCAGATTCTAGTAAGTCTATGCGCGTGGCATCTCCATAATACACCTCAAAACCCATCTTACGAAGAAAATCTACACGATTTGAGTCTTGATCTAATATAGTCGCCTCTACTCCATGAGATCTTAAAAAGCGCCCTATCGTACTCCCAAAATGTCCAAAACCAACAAGTATCACATTTTGCGACTTTGCGATGTGATCCATAGGTCGTTTTATAGATTCTTTGGTTCCTATTCTTGGCAATATAAATCGCTCATTGATCATCCCTGTGATAGGTGTAAGTGACATGGTAAGTGCCGTAATCACGAGCATCATATCCATTTGATCTTGCTCTAATAATTGCAAACTGAACGCGAAAGAAAGCAAGACAAAGGCAAACTCTCCTATCTGTGATAGGCTAAAAGTTAGTAGCAATTTCTGATCTAATTTTAGCTTAAAAATATAACCAGTAATAAATAATACAATCGCCTTTACGATTACAATAGCAATTAATATCCCACCAATAGTTAGCGGATTTTTAGCAATCACAATAAAATTGATAGAGGCTCCCACTGCCATGAAAAACAAACCTAGCAGTAGATTCTTAAAAGGTTCTAGCGTACTCTCCAGCTCATGTTTGAATTCGCTGTTTGATAATACCACTCCGCCTAAAAATGCACCCAGCGCTGGACTGAGACCTACGTATTCCATTAAAAAGGATATAGAGAATACAATCAATAGTGCAGCTGCGATGAGAAGCTCGCGCACTCCAGTTTTTGCCACTTTACGCAGCATAGGTACAATTAAATACTTACCAGCAACGATAATAATTACAACAGATAGTATAATTGCTAGGGTTTGAAAAGCGATAGGCAAACCATCCAGTAAATTCTCAGATGCTCCATGACCTTCACCACCTGCAACAGTGGTCGCAGTAGAAAGTAATGGCAATGCTCCCAGCATGAAAATCACTATAATATCTTGAAAAAGTAAAATAGAAAAAGAAGAGGCTCCGTAGGTCGTATCCATCATTCCTTTCTCCTTGATAGTTTGTAAGGCTATCGCGGTAGATGATAGTGCTACTGCCATCGCAATTACAAGAGACACCTTCCAGTCGTAACCTAAGAAGGTAAATAAGAAATATGTTAAGAGCATAGTCCCTCCTACTTGCAGTCCGCCCATGCCCAAGATGGTCTTGCGCATGTTCCAGAAATTCTTAGGCTCAATTTCTAAGCCTATCAGGAAGAGCATTACAACTACGCCAAACTCTGCAAAGTGTAATATATCTTCTCCTTCTTGACCTATAAAACCTAAGACATAAGGACCTATGAGCACACCCGCTAGTAAATAACCTATTACAGAACTCAGCCCTAGTCGCTTTGCGATAGACACACAAATTATTGCTCCCGCAAGAAATACTATCGCTTCAAAAAGAATACTTCCTGTCATAATTTAGTGAGTTTTTAATTCTGGTAAATCATTTAAAAATACGCAGTTATCTACGCCTAGTACAACAGCTTCCTTCTGCAGTAACTCTAATAATGATTTGTAAGTTCTTGAGTGAGTGTCTAATTGATTGTCGTTCAATTGGTGCGTACCCATGACTGCAAATGGTGGATAATACTGCATCCCGCATAAGATTGCTGTCTGTTCAAAGGGTCTTAAAAATTCATTGATGGTAAAGCTATTGCTTCCTTGAGCACAATACACCTCTTTTGATCCACCTGTGGTAATCACATTTAAGCAAGTTTTTCCCTTAAGGGCATTACCATTTGGTCCATATGCCCACCCAAATTCTAGCACCATATCAATCCACTGCTTCATTAAAGGTGGACAGCTATACCAGTATAACGGATGGTGCCATATGATGATATCATGTGCAGCAAGCAACTCCTTTTCGGCATCTACGTCAATATGAAAATCTGGATATTGCTCATAAAGATCATGAAAAGTAACACTCTCCATATCTTGAATGTGTGATACTAGTGACGTATTTGCCCTAGATTTTTCAAATTTAGGATGCGAGAATAATACAAGTATTTTCTTCATGGGTGGGTATCGTTAATTTTGGCGAAAGCCAACTAAAAAGATTTATAAGGTTACAACACGTTTTTAGCAAAGATCTCTTCTAGCATACTCGCTGGATCTTCACATAAACCCGGATGCGTTTTGGAGCTTTGTATAATAGTGCTTCTACAAGCAGTAAGCCATCTAAATCTGTCTGATAGTTCCATAGCGCCTATGCGACCTCCGGAAGGTGCTCCTTTACACACCTGTTCCCAAGCTTTTAGATATGCTTGATACTTGTCAATCTCTACATCTGTACAGAAGGCTTTCCACTTATCTGGACATATATGAAACTTTATTCCTAGATATTTTTTCTTTTTTGAAAAGACAATAACACCTACATTGAAGAACTCTTCTCGTTCTACTTTAGGCACAATTCTAATGGTGGCGTACTCAAAGGTATATTTATCTTGCATCATCTCCTTCTTTTACTAAGATATCAATTTTTGATAATCTAGAATTTATAAACTCAAGATAGGCAGCTCTCATATCATTTGGAATCATCGTATCAAACTCAGATATTAACCAGTCTTCTGGAATATGTGCTATAATATCTTCTAGCTTTTCTTGCGTTAATAGCTCTTTGATTGCAGTTGCCGCTTCTGGTAAGCGTGTTGCTTTCTCTAGCAATACATGATCTTTTACAAGCGGAAAAGTACGCTCTAGGTGATTTTTCCAGTTTTTCCAGTCATGGTGAAAATAAAAACTCGCACCATTATCTATCACCCATATCTCATTATGCCACTGCAGGAGATTTGTATTTTTTGCGGTTCTATCTATATTACTGATAATACAGTCTAGTAATACTATTTTTGATGCTGTAAGCGCATCCACAGTACTCACCAGGGGATCATAAGTAATCGCCTCTGATAAGAAATGAAGCCCAAAGTTTAACCCTACGCTAAACTTCAATAAATCCTGAATCTCTTCATCTGGCTCTGTTTTACTAAAAGAATCATCTAGATTCATAAAAACAAGCTCAGGAACATGAAGTCCTATCGCTCTGGCTATTTCGCCTCCTAGAAGTTCGGCTATAAGTGCTTTCTTTCCTTGCCCAGCTCCTCTAAACTTGAGCACATATAAATAATCATCGTCTGCCTTGACTAAAGCTGGAAGTGATCCTCCTTCTCGTAAAGGTTGCAAGTATTGCACAACATTTACAGTTCTTAATTGTAGCATATCCATAGTACAGTATTCTCTTTTCTGAGGTTTTCCTCTTACTGCAAATTTAAGTGATTACTTATTGGTCTTATCTACTAATATTATGGATCATTTTCAACTTATAAATGATGTGTATCAACTTTTATACAAGTACAATTTGATAAACAAACAATTGTATTTTAACAATTTTGTTTAATTACGCTTTCGCGAAAGCAAAGTTTATTACCTATAGGTTAAATTTAAGTGACTGATGCTATTGCTTTATACTTGTAAAATTCTGTCAAATGCTAATTTATAACGTTTAAGTGTTAATTAATTCACATTAGTTGTATTTAGTCTTGCTAATAAGAAATCATTTCAATAATTTTCCTACATATTAAACTTGTATAAATCAACGATCTACAACCAATTTTATACAAGTAAAAGTTCTTAATTACTAAAATACCTCACAACAGTCCTAAACAAAACTGAAGTCTGGTATTACTTTGATTAAGCGGACTCTTATACGATTAATCAAATTGCAATTTTATTGTTTTTAATGATGTGTACTCGACATTCATTAGTTAGATGTTTTATTAAAATAATTTAAGACTACTATCATGAAGAGAAAAATTACTTTTCCATCATCCCTGAGCGGCTTTCTATTTATTTTATTATTTGCCTGCTTTTCTGTCAGTGCGCAAGAACAAACTTTTGCGACAACTATAACCAATCAAGAAAATGTTGATGATGCCAATCTGGCTACCAATCAAGATTTAACAGATTTCGCCGAGGTTAGAGCAAATTCTGGAACACTTTTTTTTGGTGCATATGATGGTGTTCTTGAGTTATCATATGGAGAACTACTGCCTGCAAATACAACATCATACATTAAAATAGAAACAGAAGATGATTTGTTACCATCCTTATTAGGCGGTAGTCTCGGTAATTTACTTGCAGATGTATTGGGGATTGTACTAATAGGTAATCAAGAATTTACTGTAAAGGCATTAAATGGTAATACTACCGTGCTAAGTGCAGTATCATCAGACCCTAATACATTTAGCGGTGCTAGAACACAAATAGTGACCGATGCACAGGGAGATTATTATATAGCACTCACACCAGACCAACCATATAGCAGTATAGAAATTACAAATAGTATAGGTTCCTTAATTGGATTAAATCAAGAACGTTCTTTAAAAGTTTATGGAGCTTTCTATGGGGCAGATGCACCTATTTGTAACACTCCTTCATTTACCTCATTTGACGGGACTGGGCTTAATCTAGATTTAATAAATCTAGGAGGCGCTGGGGTTACAAATATTGAAAATGCAATTGATGGAGATCTCGCTACATTCTCAGAGTTAAGCTTAGGTGTATTATCTGTAGCGGCGACTGTAGAGCAGGTAATTTATTTTCAGAATGCTTCACAACCTACAGAAGATTTCAAAATTAGACTTGCTGTCGATCCTAGTTTATTAGCGCTTGGAGTGGCAAATAATATCCAATTTGAAGCATATAACGGTTCAAATCTAATTGCATCGAGAGACTTAGGGTCCTTATTAAATCTGGAATTGATAAATTTATTACAAAGTAATACTCCTGTAGACATTGGCCTTGATGTATCTGCGCCTGTAGATAGAATTGTCGTTAGTTATTCCTCACTCTTGAACACTTCATTAAGTCAGCGACTTGATTTATACGATGTAGCCGTTACTCCTGCCATTCCTGAAATTGCTGCAGCTTCTCAAAATATCACTTTATGTGAAAATAGCACCGCAGAACTTATTGCTACTACTGATACTACAAACTCACAAAAAGAGTGGTATGATGAAGAGCAAGGTGGAAATTTACTAGCTACGGTAGATAGTGGTGAGGCATTTACCACTTCATCATTGACAGAAAGCACCACTTTCTATGCCGCTGCTACGGCAAATGGATGTACTGTAGCGTCTGTACGAACTCCAGTTTTAGTAACAATTAACCCTACTCCAAAATCTTCAGATATCTTAGTAGCAGGTTTTGATACTGCCATATGTTTACTTGAAGTACTAGAGATTGTACCGTCAAGTACGATCTCAAATGACTTCAAATATTACTTTGATCCTAATAAAAATGTAGAGATTACTAATGGGCTTACTGCAGATGGAATCGTTTACGTAATCAATGATAGCAAGCTTGAAATAACTGGATTAAATGATGCTAACAATCCTGATAATATATTTATTTCTACAACAGAACCAGCTACTGGCTGTGAGAATAGTCCTGGCGATTTAAGACAAGTCTCTATTATTCTTGCAAACACTCCTAATATCTCTATAAATCTTACAGAGAATATTACAGCCGATGATACTATAAATAGTATTGAGCAAAATAATGACATCACCATTACTGGTACAGTTTCGGGAGATGCTCAAGAAAATGATGAAGTAATGATCACTGTAAATAATACAGAGTACACTACATTATTGGATGCAGGTTTAAACTTTGCTAGAGACATTCCAGGTGCTGAATTAGTACTTGACGCAGATTCAACCATTGACGCTTCGATAACGGTTGTCGGTACATTATGTACTGCCACAGCTATTGATAGTGAGGCTTACACGGTAGATATTGACAATCCCACCATTCCTACTGTAGATGCTCAAACCACCAACGACACCACTCCGATAATTACGGGTACAGCAGATTCTGATGATGAGCTGACTGTAATTGTAAATGGTGTGACTTATTTGGAAACTGGAGCGGATCTTACAGATAATGGAGACGACACATGGTCTCTGCAAATTCCTGATGGAAGTGAATTATCAGATGGAACTTATGATGTAGATGCTTCGGTAGAAGATACAGTTGGAAATACAGCTTCTGATACTACTACAGATGAATTAATAATTGACGCTACTGCGCCAACTACTCCAACGGTTAATGCACAAACTACGAATGACAGCACTCCGCTAATTACAGGTACTGCAGATTCTGATGATGAGCTGACGCTAATTGTAAATGGAGTTACTTACCTGGAAACTGGAGCAGATCTTACAGATAACGGTGATGATACGTGGAGCTTACAAATACCTGATGGTAGCGAACTACCAGATGGAACCTATGATGTAGATGCCTCGGTGGAAGATTCTGTTGGAAACACTGCTTCTGATACTACTACAGATGAATTAATAATTGACGCGACTGCGCCTACTACGCCAACGGTTACTGCTCAAACCACCAACGACACCACTCCGCTGATTACAGGAACAGCAGATTCTGATGATGAGCTGACTGTAATTGTAAATGGTGTTACCTATTTGGAAACAGGAGCGGATCTCACAGATAACGGAGATGATACATGGAGCTTACAAATACCTGATGGTAGTGAACTACCAGATGGAACTTATGATGTAGATGCTTCTGTGGAAGATACTGTTGGAAACACTGCTTCTGATTCCACAACCGATGAACTAATAATTGACGCTACTGCTCCAACTACTCCAACAGTAAATCAGCAAACCACAAACGACACCACTCCGCTAATCACTGGTACAGCAGATTCTGATGATGAGCTGACTGTAATAGTAAATGGTATTACTTATCCTGAAACTGGAGCAGATCTCACTGATAACGGAGATGATACTTGGAGCTTACAAATTCCTGATGGTAGCGAACTACCAGATGGCACTTATGATGTAGATGCTTCTGTGGAAGATACGGTTGGAAATACTGCTTCTGATACTACTACTGATGAATTAGTAATTGATGCTACTGCACCAACTACGCCAACAGTTACTGCACAAATTACGAATGACACCACTCCGCTGATTACAGGAACAGCAGATTCGGATGATGAATTGACCGTAATTGTAAATGGTGTTACATACACCGAAGGTGATGGAAACCTCATCGATAACGGTGATAATACTTGGTCTCTGCAAATTCCTGATGGTAGCGAACTACCAGATGGAACCTATGATATAGGTGCTTCTGTGGAAGATACGGTTGGAAATACTGCTTCTGATACTACTACTGATGAACTAATCATTGACGCTACTTCTCCAACTACGCCAACAGTTACTGCACAAATTACGAATGACACCACTCCGATGATTACAGGTACTGCAGATTCTGATGATGAGCTAACAGTAATTGTAAATGGTGCTACTTATCTGGAAACAGGAGTGGATCTTACAGATAACGGTGATGATACTTGGAGCTTACAAATTCCTGATGGTAGCGAACTACCAGATGGAACCTATGATGTGGATGCTTCGGTGGAAGATACGGTTGGGAATACTGCTTCTGATACTACAACAGACGAGTTGATAATTGACGCAGCTGCACCTACGACTCCAACGGTTAATGCACAAACTACGAATGACAGCACTCCGCTGATTACAGGTACTGCTGATTCTGATGATGAGCTAACAGTAATTGTAAATGGAGTAACTTATTTGGAAACTGGAGCTGATCTTACAGATAACGGTGATGATACGTGGAGCTTACAAATACCGGATGGAAGTGAACTACCAGATGGCACTTATGATGTAGATGCTTCTGTAGAAGATACTGTTGGAAACACTGCTTCTGACAATACAATTGATGAATTAACCATTGACTCTGTTTCCCCAACGATTCCAACGGTAACAGCACAAACTACAAACGACACCACACCGCTGATTACAGGAACAGCAGATTCTGATGATGAGCTGACGGTAATTGTAAACGGAGTAACCTACACCGAAGGTGACACAAACCTCACAGATAACGGAGATGATACTTGGTCTTTACAAATACCTGATGAAAGCGAACTGCCAGATGGAACTTATGATGTAAACGCCTCGGTGGAAGATACGGTTGGGAACACTGCTTCTGACAATACAACAGATGAATTAGTAATTGACGCTACTCCGCCTACTACGCCAACGGTTACTTCACAAACGACAAACGACACCACTCCGCTAATTATTGGTACAGCAGATTCTGATGATGAGCTAACAGTAATTGTAAATGGAGTTACTTATCTGACAACTGGAATGGATCTCACAGATAACGGGGATGATACGTGGAGCTTACAAATACCTAATGGTAGCGAATTACCTGACGGAACCTATGACATTGATGCTTCTGTGGAAGATACGGTTGGAAATACTGCCTCAGATACTACTACAGATGAATTAGTAATTGACGCTACTGCTCCAACTACTCCAACAGTAAATCCGCAAACCACAGACGACACCACTCCGCTGATTACAGGTACTGCTGATTCTGATGATGAGCTGACGGTAATTGTAAATGGTGTTACTTATCTTGAAACTGGAGCGGATCTCACTGATAATGGTGATGATACTTGGTCTCTACAAATACCTAATGGTAGCGAATTACCTGACGGAACCTATGACATTGATGTTTCTTTGGAAGATACGGTTGGGAATACTGCTTCTGATACTACAACAGATGAATTAGTCATTGATTCGACTGCGCCAACGACACCAACGGTAGATGCACAAACCACCAACGACACCACTCCGCTGATTACAGGAACAGCAGATTCTGATGATGAGCTGACGGTAATTGTAAATGAAATCACCTACACCGAAGGTGATGGAAACCTCATCGATAACGGAGATGATACTTGGAGCTTACAAATTCCGGATGGAAGCGAACTACCAGATGGAACCTATGATGTAAACACTTCGGTAGAAGATACGGTTGGAAATACTGCTTCTGATAACACGACCGATGAATTAGTAATTGATGCGACTGCGCCAACGACTCCAACGGTTACTGCGCAAACCACCAACGACACCACACCGCTGATTACAGGAACAGCAGATTCGGATGATGAGTTGACCATAATTGTAAATGGTGTTACATACTTCGAAGGTGATGGAAACCTCATCGATAATGGTGATGATACTTGGTCTCTACAAATACCTGATGGAAGTGAACTGCCAGATGGAACTTATGATGTTGATGTTACTGTGGAAGATACGGTTGGAAATACTGCTTCTGATACAACCACAGATGAATTAGTCATTGACGCAACTGCGCCAACAACTCCAACGGTAGATGCACAAACCACCAACGATACCACTCCGCTGATTGCAGGTACAGCAGATTCTGATGATGAGCTGATGGTAATTGTAAATGAAGTTACCTACACCGAAGGTGATACAAACCTCATAGATAATGGAGATGATACGTGGAGCTTACAAATACCTGATGGAAACGAATTACCAGATGGAACTTACGATGTTGAGGTTTCTGTGGAAGATACGGTTGGAAATACTGCCTCTGATACTACAACAGATGAATTAACCATTGACTCTGCTTCCCCAACGACTCCAACGGTTATAGCACAAACTACAAACGACACTACACCGCTGATTACTGGTTCAGCAGACTCTGATGATGAGCTAACAGTAATTGTAAATGGTGCAACCTACACTGAAGGTGATGGAAACCTAATCGATAATAATGATGATACGTGGTCTCTACAAATACCGAATGGAAGCGGACTACCAGATGGAACTTACGATGTAGACGCTTCGGTGGAAGATGCGGTTGGAAATACTGCTTCGGATTCAACAACTGATGAATTAACCATTGACGCAACTGCGCCAACTAACCCAACGGTTATAGCACAAACTACAAATGACACTACGCCGCTGATTACAGGAACGGCAGATTCCGATGATGAGCTGACGGTAATTGTAAACGGAATAACCTACACCGAAGGTGATACAAACCTCACTGATAACGGTGATGATACTTGGTCACTACAAATACCTGATGGAAGCGAACTACCAGATGGAACTTATGATGTAGGCGCTTCGGTGGAAGATACGGTTGGAAATACTGCTGCTGATACTACTACAGATGAATTAGTCATTGACGTAACTGCGCCTACCACTCCAACGGTTACTGGGCAAACCACAAACGACTCTACA